>CABTXJ010000016.1 GCA_902488785.1 uncultured Eubacteriales bacterium
AGAGTATGATAGTATAGAAGGAACAGAACTATTATTTAAATTACAACATGCAGTAAATCAATAAAAACAGTAAAGATATTTTATTATAGAAAATGTTGCACTTAAAATGCAAACTAACCTATTCATAATATATTTTATTTATAGTATATATTATGATATAATCCAAAGAAGAATTATAATTTGCTTTTAATATTAATTTGAATATATAAAATACTTAAATTATTAAAGCTAAAAAAAATAATAGACTTGAAATTAAAAGCATAAAACAAATGAGACAATAAAGTAAAAATAAATAAAATAATAAAAATAAATAAAAACATATGCATAAAAATGTTTTTAAAAGTTAAACCTAAATGGAGGAAATATGGGAGAAGTTATAGTTATTACGTCAGGTAAAGGTGGAGTAGGAAAAACTACAACAACAGCAAATTTAGGAGCTGCACTTGCACTTGCAGGTAAAAGAGTAGTTTTAGTAGATACAGATATAGGTCTTAGGAATTTAGATGTTGTAATGGGATTAGAAAATAGGATTGTATATGACATAGTAGATGTAGTTGAAGGAAAATGTAGGTTAAAACAATCATTAATTAAAGATAAAAGATATCCAGAATTGTTTCTATTACCTGCAGCACAAACACGTGATAAGTCAGCAATAAATGAGGAACAAATGTTAGATTTAACATCTAAACTAAAAAAGGAATTTGATTTTGTTTTAATTGATTGTCCTGCTGGAATAGAGCAAGGATTTAAAAATGCAGTAGTAGGAGCTGATAGGGCTTTAATTGTAACAACTGCAGAAATATCCGCAATTAGAGATGCAGATAGAATAATTGCATTAGTTGAGGTATCAGGAATAAAAAATCCAGAGTTAATTATTAATAGATTAAGACCTGAAATGGTAAGAAAAGGTGAAATGATGGATGTTGAAGATATAGTAGATCTTCTATCTATTGATTTAGTTGGAGTTGTACCTGATGATGAGTATATAATTATGCATACAAATAAGGGGGAACCTGTAATTACAAATAAAAAGGCACCTGCAGGAAGAGCATATATAGAAATATCAAGAAGAATATTAGGAGAAAATGTACCAATAAGTATACCGGGACAGAATAAAACATTTTGGGATAAAATAAAAGGAGTATTTGGAAAATAAGAGGAGGTATATTTATGACTTTTAATGACTTAATAAATAAGTACTTAAAAAGAGATGTAAAAAAGATAGAGGCAAATACAAATAAAAAAGAAAAAGAAAAAGAAAATCAAAAAGAGCCTAAAACAAACAAGCTAGCTAAAGATAGACTGCATGTCTTACTTGTACAAGACAGAGCAAGTGTATCTGCAGAATTCATTGATTTAATGAAAGAAGAGGTAGTTGAAGTAGTAAAAAAATATGTTACTGTAGATGATGAAGGTATTGACCTTAATATGAAAAGCGAAATTAAGGAAAATGGAAAGACAGAAGCAGGACTTGTAATTAGAATACCAATTTTAAATATCAGAAATGAAATGAAATCACAAAAAGTAAAAGAAGATGAATTAGAAGCAATTGATAAAAGGTTTGATGAGAAAAAAGAAAGTGCACTTAAAACACAAGAAACAATACAAAAAATAGAAGAAGAAAATACTAAAGATGAAGAAATTAGTAAGCAAGAATTCGAAGAAATAAAAGAAAACATGTTTAAAGAAGATGAGAAAAAAGAAGTAAAAAACAAGCTAGAGGAAGTAGAAAAAATTGAAAAAGAATTAGATGAACAAGGCTTGGATCTTTTGAAAATTCAAGAAGATCTTGTAAGAAGAATTAATGAAAGAGAAAATACAAACAAGACTTTTGAAGAATTAAAAGATGAAATATTAAGTGGAAAATATGATTATTTAGAAAATGAAGAAGAGTGCAAAGATACTGAAGATGAAGAAAAAGAATCAGAAATACTTAAAAAAATAGAAGAAGACTTAGACAATAAGGCAGATAAGCTAGAAAAAATAAAAGAAGAAATAGCAGAAAATATAGAAAAAGGTAGTAAAAATATAGAAAATGCATTAAAAAATGCTAAAGAAGAAATTGAAATAAAAAAATTAGAAGAAAAGAATAAAAAAGAAAAAGAATTAGAAAAAGAAAAAATAAAAAGAGAACAAGAAATTCAAAGAATTAAGGAATTAAAAGAAAAAAGAGAAGAAAAAGAAAGAAAATCAAAAGAAGATTTAAAATTAAATGAAGAAGGAATGGAAAATTCTATTGAGGATGTCAATTTAAAATTTATAGAAGAAAATGAAAAAGACAATGGAAATGAAAATAGAAAAAATAAAGAAGAAGTATTAGAAATAGATAATGAATTAGAAGATAATGAATATGAAGATAGTTTAGGAAAAAGTTTAGATATATATACAAAAGAAGAAAAGACAAAACATTCTAAATCACTACTTTCAGATGATAAGACTATGATATTTGATCCTGAAAAAGTAAATGAATTATTAGAAAAACAAACAGATAAAAGAAGGAAAAATAAAAGACGTTAAAGTCTATGTACCAATGAAAAAGGATAAAAGATGAAAAAAAAGTTTTTAAAAAATATAGAATGGACAGTATTATTTTGTGTACTTATATTATTTACAATAGGACTTGTAGCTTTAAGGTCAGCAACAAAGAGCACAGAATATGTAGAATTTTATAAGCAAATACAATGGTTTGTAATAAGTGTTCCATTTTTAGTAATATTTACAGTAGTTGATTATGAAAAGATAGCAGACTTATCACCTATATACTATATAATATCAATAGTACTCTTAATTGCAGTACTATTTACTAATCCTATATCTGGGGCATCAAGCTGGTTTAATTTTGGATTTCTTTCTTTTCAACCTGCAGAAATATCTAAAATTTTTGTTATAATATTTGTTTCTAAAATGATTGCAAGCTTACAATTGAAAGGAAAAAATGAAATAAATAGAATATATAAATTATTGGTGCCAGTATTTTTTATGGCGATACCAACAGTATTAATAGCAATGCAACCAGATTATGGAACAGCCATAGCATATGTTGTTGCCTTTACTTTCATTATATTAATAGCAGGATTAGGAAGAGGATATGTGTTTACAATGATTCTATTATTAATATCTTCAACTTATTTTTTAATAACAAAAATATTACCAGTAAAAGCACCACATGCTATTAAGAGAATTGAAGTTTTTTTAAATCCTGGAATTGATCCAAGAGGTGCAGGATACAATGTGCTTCAATCAAGACTCGCAATTGGATCAGGTCAAGTATTTGGTATGGGATTTGGACAAGGAAATCAAACACAAATGGGATATCTACATCCTAAAACAACAGACTTTATATTTTCATTAATATCTGAGGAGTTTGGGTTTGTCGTTTCTGCAATAGTTATAATCCTATATGTATTTTTAATAGTTAAAGCAATATATATATCAAGAACGGCAAAAGATAATTTAGGCTCATATATTGCAATAGGAATAGCAGGAATACTTACATATCATATGGTTGAAAATATAGCTATGACAATGGGATTGTTACCAATTACTGGTATTCCATTACCATTTGTAAGCTACGGAGGAAGCTCCCTTATTACTAATTTTATGCTTATTGGAATTCTTTTAAATATTAGTGGTAGAAGACAAAAGTCAATATATGTTGATGTAACTTAAAATAGAAATGGAAATAATGTAAATAATGGAAATAATAGACAAAAATAAAAAAAATAATAATAAGAACAATAACAATAATAATAATATAAAAATAGGAAATATTACTTTAGAAAATAATGTTATTGTTGCACCAATGGCTGGAGTAAGTGATATAGGGTTTAGGTATATTAATAAGAAAATAGCAAATCCAGGTGCATTAGTTACTGAAATGGTAAATAGTAGGGCAATATATTATGAAGATAAAAAAACACTCGAAATGCTAAAAACATACGAAAATGAATCGCCTGTAATATACCAAGTATTTGGAGATGATGAAAAATATATGTATGAAGCTGCAAAAATACTTAGTAAAAAATGTGATATATTAGATATTAATATGGGGTGTCCTGCAAAGAAGGTTGTAAGTACTGGAGCAGGATCTGCCCTTATGAAAGACTTAGATAAGGCAAGAAAAATAATTAGAGCAGTAATAAATGGATCAGAAGTTCCAGTAACACTTAAAATGAGACTAGGCTGGGATAAAGAAAATATTAACTGCCTAGAGCTTTCAAAAATTGCAGAAGAAGAAGGTATATCATTAATTACAATTCATGGAAGAACAAAAACACAAATGTATCAAGGAAAAGCTACATATGATGAAATAAAAAAGGTAAAAGAAGAAGTTAAAATTCCAGTAATTGTAAATGGTGATATAATGGATGGAAAAAAGGCAATAGAAGTGTTAGAGTATACAAAAGCAGATGGTGTAATGATTGCAAGAGGTGCAATGGGATCTCCATATAATTTAAAGCAAATAGTAGACAGTGTAAAAAACATGAAAGAAGTTGAAAAAGAAATTCCAAAAGCTAAAATAGTAAAAGATATCGTAATCAAACAATATGATATGCTAACTACAAATATAGGAGAAAAAAGAGCTTCAAAAGATATTAGAAAACATGTAATATGGTTTTCTTCAGGATTTAAAAATTCAAAAAAGATAAGAGCAGAAGTTAAAAACATAGTTGACAAAGAAAGCTTGATTAAAATATTAGATATGTTGGAGGATTAAAAGTATTATGAAAAGAACAGAAATAATGGAAGTCTTTGAAAGAAAAGATGAACTAATAGATAAAGAAGTATATTTAAGAGGATGGATTAGATATTCTAGATTTTCTAAAAATATAGGGTTTATTGAATTAAATGATGGAACTTGTTTTCAAAATATACAAATAGTTGTGCAAAAGGAATTAGAAAACTTTGAAGAAATAGAAAAATATAAATTATATTCATCAATTAAAGTTACAGGTAAGGTAGTAAAATCAGAAAATCCTAAACAAGAAATTGAAGTACTTGCAAGCAATATTGAATTAGAATCAATGGCAGATGAAGACTATCCACTACAAAATAAAAGACATACACAAGAGTATTTAAGAACAATTGCTCATTTAAGACCAAGAGCAAATACATATAGAGCAGTATTTAGAGTAAGGTCATTAGTTGCAATGGCAATACATGAATACTTCCAAAAACATGGATATATATATGTACATACACCAATAATTACATCAAGTGATGCTGAAGGTGCAGGAGAAATGTTTACTGTAACTAATTTTGATTTAGCAAATGTACCTATGAAAGAAGAAGAACAACCAGAAAAAAATAAAGAAGTAGACTTTAAGCAAGACTTCTTTGGAAAAAATGCACATCTTACTGTAAGTGGACAATTAAATGTTGAAACATTTGCACATGCATTTTCAAAAGTATATACATTTGGTCCAACATTTAGAGCAGAAAATTCTAATACACTAAAACATGCTGCAGAATTTTGGATGGTAGAACCAGAAATTGCTTTTGCAAACTTAAGTGATATGATGGATGTTGCAGAAAATTCATTAAAATATGTAATATCATATGTAATGAAAAATGCTAAAACAGAAATAGAATTTTTAGATAAATTTGTATCAAAAGGATTAATTGAAAAATTGGAAAATGCTTTAAATAATGATTTTGCAAGAATTACATATACAGAAGCAATTGAAAAACTTAAAAAAGCAAAAAAGAAATTTGAAGTAGATGTTGAATGGGGAATGGACTTAGATACTGAACACGAAAGATATTTAGCAGAAGAAATATTTAAAAAGCCAGTATTTTTAACTGATTATCCAAAAGATATAAAAGCATTCTATATGAAACTGAATGAAGATGGAAAAACAGTGGCAGCTGCAGACCTATTAGTACCTGGAATCGGTGAATTAATAGGAGGAAGCCAAAGAGAAGATAAATTAGACGTATTAGAAGGAAGAATGGATGAACTAAATATGAATAAAGATGAATATTATTGGTATTTAGATCTTAGAAAATATGGAAGTGTAGAACATTCAGGATTTGGTATAGGATTTGAAAGATTAATAATGTATATAACTGGTATACAAAATATTAGGGATACAATTGCATTTCCTAGAACACCAAATAATTGTGATTACTAAAAATATAATATTAAAATAATAGCAAAATAATAGCAAAAACATAATATATATGATTTTAATAACTATTATTAAAACAAGAATAAAAAAAGATATAATATAGTATATATTATTTAGAAATTATATTTTTATTTAATATAATCTAAGTAGTATATACAAATATTATATATTTTAAAATTTGAATAATTTTATAAATTTTTAAAATTAAAAAAAATAAAAAAAGAGGATAAATCCTCTTGGTAGCGAAGATGTGACTCGAACACATGACCCTTCGGGTATGAACCGAATGCTCTAGCCAACTGAGCTACTTCGCCTAACATATATATTATATTAATAATTTTGTTAAAAGTCAAGGTAATTGTGAAAAAAAAGTAAGGGTTGAATATGGATATAGAAAAAGAAAGAAAAACAATAATGAATATATTGTTTGCAAAAGGTGAACCTGTAAATATAGATGAGATAGCAGAAGTTTTAAAAAAAGATAAAACTGAAGTAGAAGAAATTATGCAAATAATTATTAAAGAAGAAAAAATTTTTGAAATAGTTAAATTAGGAAAAAGCTATCAATTGATTAATGATAAGAAAGAGATTTTAAATATAATGCAATTATTTGATAAAAGGCCAAATCCTAGATTAACTAATGCAGCACTTGAAGTGCTTTCAATAATTGCATATAATCCAAAAACAACAAGGGCACAAATAGAAGAAATAAGAGGAGTTGCATCAGATAGTGTTGTATCTAGATTGTTAGATTATGGTTTAATAAAAGAAAGTGGAAAACTCCAACTTCCTGGCGCTCCAATGACATATATTACAACAGATAAGTTTCTTTTAACATTTGGATTAGATAGTATAAAAGATTTACCTAAATTAGATGAAATAACAATAGAATAATGTAGGTGTAATATGAAAAAGAAAAAAATAGAAAAAGAAATATCTGGTATTAAAATTGCCACAATAATAGTATTTTGGATATTAGTAATATTATTAATTTCATATATTTTAACATCAGAAAATTTTAATTTGAAAAATATTAATATAGAAGGAAATAAGCAAATTACAAATGAAGAAGTATTAAATAAAATAAATTTAAAAAAAGAAAAAAATATATTTTTGCAAAATATATTTAAGGCAAAATCAAATCTTAAAAAAATGCAAAATGTTGAAGACGTAAGTGTTAGAATAGTAGGAATTGATACAATAAGAGTAAGAATAAAAGAAAGAAAAGAAAAGTTCCAGATGAGCACAGAAGATGGATATTATACTTTAGATACATCTGGATACATACTTAGAAAAACAAACCAAAAACAAAAAATAACAATGCTTTCAGGATTTAAAACAGATCCTAAAATAGAAAATAGGCTAAATAATAGAGACTCACATGTACTTGAAAATATGAATAAGATATATGAAGTATCTGAAAAACTTCAAATAGATGCATTGATTACAGAAATATTATATGATGAAAGCAATTATATATTATCATTTGACAATGAAAAAAAGAAAGCAATTCTTAAAAGTGAATTAGATGATTTAACTACACAGATTACGTTAATAAAAGAAATACTTTTAAAAGAAAAAGGAAAAGAAGGCGAAATATATCAAGAAAAAAATGAAGAAAAAAATTGGATGATATTTAGAGAAAAAGTATAAAAAGTATAAAATATATTGATGATTAGAAATGAAAGAGAAAATGAAAAAAAACAAAAACAAAAATAACAAAAAAAGAAATAGTAATAAAAAGAATATTAAAAATAATAATTCTAATAAAGCTAGCCTTTTTATTAAATTAAAAGATGGCATAAATAGTACTGCAAAAAAAGAATTAAGTAAGTTTGATAAAAATTTAAGCGATATATACAGTAATGGAAAAGGTGAAGCTTTTGAAAAACAAAAACTTAAGCTTTCTGAAGAAAATTTAAGTGTTGAAAATGCTAAAACAAGAAATTTAATAAGAGAAATAGAAAAAGAAAGCGATACGGAATATAAAAAAATATTTATTATAATATTTATATTTGCACTTACACTTTCAATTACGTTACAATTAAAAACAATAAGTGGAGTAGGAAATAAAAGTAAAATAGCAGCATTAAATAGTGAAACAAGAAATACGCTTTTAATGCAAAGAGAAAAAAACGAAATGCTTTTAAAAGAAGTAGAATCAAAAGAAGAACAATTAAATAAACTTAGAGATAAAGCTTCTAAAAATAGTATTAAATTTGAAGAAAAGAAAAATATATTAAATGAGAATAAGAAAAAATTAGGGCATACAAAAATTTCTGGAAAAGGTATTATAATAAAATTAAGAGACGGAAATGATAGTAAAAATAATATAAAACAAGATATATCTCAACTTATAGTTCATGATAGTGATATAATTTCTATAGTAAATATATTAAGAAATGCAGGTGCTGAAGCTATATCTGTAAATGATCAAAGAATAGTTACTACAACTCCTATAAGTTGCATAGGAACAGTAATTAAGATAAATGAAGAAAAAGTTGGATCACCATATATGATATCTGCAATTGGAAATCAAGAATATTTAGAATCAGCTCTTACTATGCCTGGAGGAATAATTGAATTATTGGAACAATATGGTATAGATATATCTGTTGAAAAAGGAAATAATATCGAGATACCTGCATACTTATCTTCAAGTAAAATGGAATATGCTAAGGTGGAAAAATAATATGAAGAAAAATAAAAATGGATATATTAAAAATGAAAAAAGTAAGATAAAAAAAGAAGTAGAAAATTATAGCTTTGAAAAACAAAATGATATGAAAGATAAGCAAAATATAAAAATAAAAAATAAAGATAAGATAAAAAATAATAGTTATTTAAATATTGAAGATTTAAAAAAAGAAAATGATAAACTATATGAAAATATGCTAAAAGAAAAAAAATCTAAAAAAATAGAATTAGAAAGAAAAATAGAAAACAAAAATAAAAGAAAAAAAGTAAATTCAATAGATGAAGAAGAATTAAGAAGGATAGAAGAGCTAAATAAGATAAAAAAAGAATATTCAAATATTAGATTAAAATCAGTTGTTCCACTTGGTAAAATAAATAAAAAATATGTACAAGGAAGTACAAAAGAATATATAAAAGAAGAAGAAAGTAAAAAGTTATATAGAAATGAATTATATGTTATAGCATTAATTATATTTTTAACTATTGCTTTGGTAGTTGGTATAATAATATGGCAAGCAAATACAGTAAGCAAAACTAATATAAAAGAAATAGAAACACTAAGAGATACAGAACTTAAAGCAGAAATAAATAATACAAGAATGAAAAATAAGGAACTTGAAACTAAGATAAATGAATTAAATTCTAATATAAAAGAATATGAAAATAATAATAACGTTAATTCTGAAAAATTAATAGATGAAGAATTAAAAAATACAGAAATAATGTTAGGATACACAGACTTAGTTGGTGAAGGAATTATAATAACTTTAGAAGACAATAATAGAAGAAAAATTGACGCAAATGATATACTATATTTAATAAATCAATTGTGGGTTGCAGGTGCTGAAGCAATATCTGTAAATGGAAAGAGAATAGTATCAACTTCAGAAGTAACATTAGTAAATTTTGAAAAAATATATGTAAATACAGAAAGATTAGATGGACCTTATGTAGTAAAAGCAATAGGAAACAAGCAAGAATTAGAAAGAGTACTTGCAAACAAAAATGGATATATAAGTGAAATGTTAGGAAATGGTAAAAATGTATCATATGAATTATATGATCATGTTAAAGTACCAAAATATAAAAATGAGATAAGGATAAAATATGGAGAATAATATAGCGGCAGAAGAAAAAAATAAAAAAGATAACAAAGAAAATAATGAAAAAATAAAAGAAAATAAATATCCCAAAACACATGAGCAATGTGGTTGTACAAAGGAAGACTTTGTAGGTTCATTAAAATATTTATCTAGAGAAGAACTTCAAAATTTAAAAATGCAAGGATATGTAGAAGCAATTTGTGATGAATGTGGAACAGAATACAGAGTTGAAAATGAAGAACTGGATGAAGTAATAAAAAATATTATAGATGAAGATTTAGAACCGGGAGAAGCGTGTAAAACATGTTTTTTGGATTGCGATATAAAATAAAAACTAAAATTAAAATTAAAGAAAGCAAAACAAAATTAAATTAAATTATAAAAAATAAGATTAAAAAGGAATAAAAAATGTTTGTTGTATTAATAATATTAGCGATAGCACTTGGTATATTTGCAGGTAGTGCACTACCTATAATACCATATACATACTCAATATATCTTTCAATAGGTATACTTGCAGCACTAGATTCAGTATTTGGAGCATTAGCTTCAATATTAAAAAAAAGATTTGACTTTAAAATTTTCATAACAGGATTATTTGGTAATGCAATATTTGCCATGTTTTTAACATTCTTAGGAATAAAATTAAATATAGATGTATATATAGGTATAATAGTAGTATTTGTAACTAGAATGTTTAATAATTTAGCAATAATAAGAAGAGATTATATCGAAAGTTGGGCAAATAGGTATGAAAAAGCAAAAAAAACTTATTTAACTGAAAAAACAGATATTGAATATTATAGAAGTAATCAACCAAATTTTAAAGATGAATAATAATAGAAAATATATAAAAATAAATAGAAATAATTTCTATTTATCATTGCAAAAACGTTTTTTTAAATATAATATTAAGATAGTATAAAAATTATTTTAATATTGTTTAACAAATGTTGAAAAAATAGAAAATAAAATTAAAAAATACTTGTGCTTAGATATAACTTGATTTATATCAATAAGTGCAGTATTTTTTAGTTGACAAAATAATTTTAATATAATATTCTAAATACAGTAAAATATAACGAATAAATTTGGAGGAAAACGTCTTGGCTATAGGTGATATTATTGTAGGTATCGACGTAAGTTATTCCAAGGTAAGTTTAACTATAGGTAAAGTTGATAATTTTGAGCAAATACAAATAATTGCAACAAGTTACAAACCCTGTAGGCCATATGATGAAAATGGAGATTTTAATGAAGAAGAATTAGTACCGGCATTAATAGATGTACTAACAGAGGCAGAAAATGAGTCGGATTTAAAAATAGAATCAGCATATGTCACAATACCTGGTGAAATATCGAACGTAGTACATACCCAAATTGAAAAGGTTACAAAAGATAAAAACGTAGGGATAACTATAGAAGATGTAGTAGGAGCTATTATAGAAGCAGGTACTATAACAGTATCACCTACAGAAACAATAATAGATATAATACCAGATAAATTCTTGTTAGATAATGGGCTGATGTATTCGAACCCAATAGGGAAAAAAAGTAATAATCTTAAGTTACTTGCAGAAGTAGTAACAGCAAACACTGAATATATTAGAAAAATTCAAAGAGTATTTAAAAAGGCAGAATTAGAGATTGATGGGTTTGCACCAGTAGTATTAGTAGATAGAACTTTTTATTTAGAACCAAACGAACTAAAAAAGAATATATTATTAATAAATACTAGAGAAAAAACAACTGAAATTGGTGTATTCTTTGAAAATAGTTTTATATATACAAATACAATAAATGCTGGTGGTTATAGCATTACAAATGATATTGCATATCTTTTAGATGTATCACTTGAAGAAGCAGAAAAACTTAAACATGATTATGGACTTGCGCTTAAATCATATATTGAAAATGATAATAATATATTATTATCCACTTCAAGATCAAATATGTTAAATCCAACAAGAACAGTAAAAAAGTCAGATGTTGTTGAAATAATAGAAGCAAGAACATCAGATACTTTTATGAAAATTAATAAAGAGATAAGAGATACAGGCTTAAAAGGATATATCGATAAAGTAATATTGTCAGGTGATGAAATAGTAAATATTGACAAAAGTGATGTAGTTTGTAGAGTTGAAATGAATTTGGAGTCTAAGTTTGCAAGTAACAAACTTATAGGAACTATAGATCCTAAATTTCACGATAGCTATGCTTTAATAAAATATTTCGCATCTAAACCATATGCAAAAACAGTATCAAGTAGCATAGGTAAAAAAACAAAAGAAAGTTTAATTAAAATTATATTAGAGAAAGTAAAAGACTTTTTCTATTCTTAAGTATTAGGGGAGGAAAAAATGTATAACGAAAATCCAAAAAAAGATTATAAAAATAATGAAGAAGAAATTGAAAGAGCAGTAATCAAAGTAATTGGTGTAGGAGGAGGAGGAAATAACTCTGTAAATAGAATGATAGAAGCTGGAGTTCAAGGCGTTGAATATATAGCAATTAATACAGATAAGCAAGTACTTCAAAAATCAAAAGCAGATAAGTTAGTTCAAATAGGTGAAGAATTAACAAG
>CABTXJ010000017.1 GCA_902488785.1 uncultured Eubacteriales bacterium
GGAACATTGAACTATTTTTTTATGCTTTTTTTCATAAATTTAAAAAAGCTAGGACAGTTATATTATTACCTATCCCAGCTAAATGTTAAAGAGCCATATTTAATTATATTTTATTTTGTTTTATGTTTTATTATATTACATTACAATATATCTTCTATCATTTTTCTAATATTTTCTTCTTCTACAAAGCATGGATCCATATGTGTTAAAAAGTGCCAATCATCTTCTTCTTTCTTCTTATATAATATTGCCTCTCCATCTTCTGAACCAAAATATGACCTTGTTACATCATATCCTTTTTCTTCTAAATAATTTTTTGCATTTTTAAAGTTTTCTTCTCTTTTTGTTATATATTCTTTTACTTCTTCATTATTTATACTATATGCATCAACTCTAGTTGCAGATTCTACAATTCCTTTTCCTTTAATTGCTAAATTTGGTATTTCTTTCCATATAATCTCAACTTTAGTATCATTTGGAAACATATATTTAGTAAATGGTACTATATTTCCATTTTCTTCAATTTCTATATATTCAGGCAATTTAGATGGAATAATATATTCATATAATATATCGTCTTCTACTACTTTTTCATAAGCTTCAAGCTTAGATATAAATTTTCTACCTTCTTCTACTGTTTCAAACGCCCCAATTTCAACAGATTCATCTTCTTGTATTAATTCTAATATATACATGTTATCTCCTTTTATTTTTTCTTTGATTCTTTTTTTATTTTTTTCTTTTTTGTTTTTTTATTCTTCTATTACATATACTCTTTCATTTGGTCTTACCATATTTAACTTATCTCTTGCAGTTGATTCTACAATTTCATCATTTCCTATTTTTTCTTGTTTTGTATTTATTTCTTCTTTTTCTTCTTTTAATTTTTCTATTTCACCTGAATAATAATTTGCCTCATTTTTTAACTGTAATATTCTTTCATATTCATTAGAAGTTTTAACAAGTAGGTAACCACAAAGTATTGCAAATACTGCAATTATTATAGTATATGTTTTAATATTAATACCTGTTTTTTCCATATATCACCTCAATTATTATCTTAATTATAATTTAAGCATTTTAATTATTCAAAGTTTTTTAATATATTATCTCTTTCTATCTTTTTATAATATCTAATTTTTTTAACATATCTTTTTTCTAATATTAGAACATATCAAATATACTTGTTTGTGCAGTATCTAGCATTCCATCAACTACACCAAAGTTTTCAAGCATTTCCATTGTAGAGTTTCCTATCTTGCATCTTAGTTTCATTTCTTCTTTAGTGAAGAATTTTTCTTTTTGTGCTTCATTATATATATTTTCTGCCGCTATCATACCAAGCCCTGGTATTGAAGAAAGTGGTGGTAATATATGTGTATCGTCTACTACAATAAACTTCCTATAGTGTGACTTATATAGGTCAATTGGTAAAAATTCTATTCCTCTTAAGTACATCTCTCTTACTAATTCACAAATACTATATACACCTTTTTCTTTTACTCCCATGTTTTTCATAGCTTCTAGTTCTTTCATTTTTTCTTCTAGCTTTTCTTTTCCAAATATCATAAATGTTGCATCAAAATCTCCACCAGAACGCACTGTATAATAATTTGCATAATATGCAACTGGCTTATGTACCTTGAACCATGCTATTCTAAATGCATTTGTTACATATGCAGCAGCGTGTGCTTTAGGGAACATATATTTTATCTTAAGGCATGAATCAATATACCATTCTGGTACATCATTTTCTCTCATAAGTTCTTGATATTCTTCAGTTATTCCTTTTCCTTTTCTTACCTTTTCCATTATATTAAAACTATCAGCTGCAGGTACACCTTTTGCAATTAAATATGTCATAATATCGTCTCTTGTACATATTGCATCAGATAGTGTAACTGTTCCATTTTTAATTAATTCTTGTGCATTATTCAACCAAACATCTGTACCATGTGATAATCCAGATATTCTAATTAGTTCTTCAAATGTAGTAGGTTTTGTTTCTTCAAGCATTCCTCTTACAAATTTTGTACCAAATTCTGGAACTCCAATTGATCCCACCTTTGATTTCAAATCTCTTTCAGATACACCAATTGTTTCAGTAGATGAAAATATTTTCATAGTATCCTTATCATCAAGTGGTATATCTTGTGGCCTTATTCCTGTTTCATCTTGCAAGTATTTAAGCATTGTTGGATCTAAATGTCCTAACATATCAAGCTTTAATAGATTATGATCTATTTTATGGTAATCAAAGTGTGTAGTAATTATATCAATATCAGACTTATCTGCAGGTTTTTGTACTGGACAGAATTCATATATTTCATGTCCTGCTGGTACTACAATAATACCTCCTGGATGTTGTCCTGTTGTTCTTTTAACACCTGTACATCCTTTTGCAAGTCTTGCAATTTCTGCACTAGATTTTTGTATATCTTTTGATTCAAAATATCCTTTTACATAACCAAATGCTGTTTTTTCTGCAATTGTTCCTATTGTTCCTGCTTTGTATGTTGTACCATCTCCTATTATTTCTTCAGTGTACTTATGTGCAGTAGATTGGTATTCATCTGAAAAGTTTAAGTCAATATCTGGTTCTTTGTTTCCAGTAAAGCCTAAGAATGTTTCAAATGGTATATTCATTCCATCTTTAATTAGTTTTGCTCCACATTTTGGACATTCCATATCTGGCATATCAAAACCATTTGCAAATCCATGGTCTGAAAAGTCACTATACTTACACTTTTCACACCTATAGTGTGCTTTTAAACTATTTACCTCTGTTATACCAAGCATGAATGCTACAAGTGATGATCCAACAGAGCCTCTTGATCCTACTATATATCCATCTTCATTAGATTTTTTAACTAGCTTTTGAGCAATTATATACATAACAGAGAATCCATTTGAAATAATAGAATTAAGTTCTACCTCTAGCCTATCTTCAACTATCTTAGGCAAAGGATTACCATATAGCTCATATGCCCTATTATATGTAATATCTTTAATTGTTTTTTCACATCCGTCAATATATGGTGTACATTTTAAGTCACTTATTGGCTTAATACCCTTGTCTATCTTTTCATATATTTTTCTTGTATTTGTAATTACTATTTCTTTTGCTTTTTCTTCATCTAGAAAATTAAATGCTTCTAACATTTCATTTGTTGTTCTAAAGTACAAGTTTGGTTGATTATCTGCATCTCTTCTTTTTTGCCCTACATGTAATATTTCCCTATATATTACATCTTCTGGATCTAAGAAATATACATCTCCTGTTGCAACTACTTTTTTTCCTAACTTTTTTCCTATTTCTAATATTTTAAGTACTATCTTTTTTGCATCTTCTAAGTCTTTAAAAATTCCTGCTCTTACCTTATCCATTTCATTTTCTGGTGGTTGTACTTCTAAAAAATCATAGAATTCTGCAATTTCTATAAGCTCTTCATCACTTTTTCCACTTTGTATTGCACTATATAATTCACCTTTAGAATTACCTGATCCAATAATTAAACCTTCTTTGTGTTTTGTATATAATGATTTTAATACTCTAGGCTTTATATAATAATGATTAACATGTGCATAAGATACAAGCTTATACAAATTTTTCATACCTATTTGCTTTGTAACTAAAATTGTTGCATTATACATAGGATATTTTTTGTATGCTTCTTCATCTTTTTCCCATTTTTCATCTAATTCATTCCAATTTAGTATTCCTTTTGCAATAATTCTTTTTTGCATATCATCAAATACTTGTTTTAATGTTATTACGTCATCTAAGGCTCTGTGTGCATTTTCTACTACAACACCAATATGGTCTGCTATTTTTCCTAATTTAAATCTCTTAAGTTCTGGGTATACTTGTTTTGCAAGCCTTAAGGTATCAATATACATATTATTTAATTCATATCCTTGTAGTGATGCATAATATTTTATAAACCCTATATCAAAGTCTGCGTTGTGTGCAACTAATACACTATCTCCTAAAAATTCTATTACTTTAGGCATTACAACATCTATTGTATCACTATCTTTTACCATTTCATTTGTAATATGTGTTATATTAACAACTTCTTCTGGTATATCCATTTCCGGATTTACAAAGCATTCAAACTCATCTAGTATTTCTCCATTTTTAACTTTCATAATACCAAATTCTGTTATCTTGTCTGTTCTAAAAGATAATCCAGTTGTTTCAATATCTAATATACAATATGTAGTATCTTTAATATCAGCATCTTTCAAAAAACTAATACTTGAGTTATCATCTGTTGCAAGTATTGCATCCATTCCATATATTGGTGTAACGCCTGATTGCTTTGCTGCATTCATAGCATCAGGGAATGCTTGTACTACTCCTAAATCTGTAATACCAACTGCTTCCATATTATATTGTTTTACCCTATCAAATAGATCATCTACTGGTATTATTCCATCTAATTGACTCATTTGAGTATGTGCTCGTAGTTCTATTCTTTTAACTTCAGCATTATCTTCCTTTTTTACAACTTCTTTTTCTCCAAATTCTACCATACCTTTCATTTTTATTGTTACTTCTTTTGAAAAATTATCATATTGTGCTTCACCAAATATCTTAAATATTCCATCTTTTGCCATATGTTCTTTTATTCTTGAAATAATTATTTCTGTTTCTTTTAATTGCATAAACTTTTTTGCAATTATTGATGATGTGCCATCATATATAGTAAAAGTTACAAGGTCACAATTTTCATTAATATTTCTTGTATCGATATCTATAACTTCTGCAAATACTATTATATCACCACTATTTTCATTAATTGCTTCTATCTTAGAAAATATATTATCATCTGCCGCTATCCTACCAAAAATATTTTTTCCAGTTCCTTCTAATCTTCTTTTTGGATTATAATTTCCTTTAGAAAAATTATTTGTTTCAGGTGCTTTTTCACTTTCTTGTATTTCTTGTTCTTTAAATTTGCCATCTACTAATACTTTCCCTTTAGAATATTCTTCTAATGCTCTTTTCTTATGTTCTTCTAATTTTTGCTTTTGTTTTAGTATTTCTTCTTTTGGTATTGAATTATATCTATTCATAATATTTTTAAAGCTTTGTGTTTCTTCTTTTATTTTATCTTCTGATACATTTTCTTTTTCTTCATTAATATTAATATTATTATTTTCAACATTAGTGACATTAGTAATATTTTCAATAGTTTCACTATCTTCAATATTTTCTTTTTCAACTATTATTTTTTCATTTTTTTCTTGTTCTTGTAATTCTTTTTCTTCTATTTGTTTTTCATTATATTCTACATTATTATTTTTATTATTATTTTCTATGTTATTTAGTGAAATTTCTTTTCCTATTAAATTAGAAAAAGTTTTTGAAATTCTTTCTAATTCAGATTTTCCAATAATATCCAGTATATCTTTTTGTATATCAAAAATTATATTTTTATTGTTATCTAAATATATTTTAGAATCTTTAATTAATGCATATGTTACAGGTTTTCCTATAGTTACATATTTTAATATATTCTTATTATTATCATTTAAAAATTCATCATTTAAAAATTCATTATAATAATCTTTTATTTCATTATTTATTTTTTCAATACTATTAGTATTATCAGCATTATTAACACCTTCAATATATTTAACTAATATATCAAAATCATTTTTCTTCTTATTATTTTTTATTATATATTTTTTCAATTTAGTAATTTTTGAAATATCTAAACTTTCCTTATCTTTTACATTTAAATAAAGATTTAGAAAATTTTCATCAATCTCTTTTTGTATATTTTCTAAATCTCCATATATATTATTTAAGCTAAAGCCTAAATCTTTAAAATATTCCCCTATTAACTGTAACAACATTAGCCCCCTACTTAATTAATATTACACTATCTTATTTTATTATTATATATTAAGTATATTAAATCTATTAAGCTTTTCAATACTTTTTATTTTTATTTCTTTTAATATTTTTTAATCTTCTTTTTCTATTTTTTATATTTTCATTATAATTATCTTTTAAATTTTGTGTTTTATCTTTTTCTAATTCTTTTTCTTTATTATGTTCTTTTATATTTTCAACACTTTTTTTGAATGCATCACTTAAAGATTCTGTATTTTCTTTAGGTTCTGTAAGCATTGTGATTGCAGATATATATGGTATTATATCTTCTGTATTTTCTATATCTTCAATTTCTATATAGTTTCTTATTAGCTTATCTCTCATTAATTCTTCAATATATAATGTAGTATATGGTAATAACTTTTGTTTTTTCTTTTTTATATCATTAATTGCTGTATAATATATTTTTTTTGTATTTGTTCTTAAAAAAGTTTTTTCTTTTACTACCCTATCATTATAAAAATAAATTTTAGTTGATTCTTTTCTTAGTTTTATAATTATATGTTTTAATAAAACTATTAATATATATGAAAGAATAAGTGGTATTAATTTTACAAATCCTAATTTCAAATTATTATATAATACATATGTATATGAAAATACAAATAACATTGTTATATCAAATTTCTTTAAAATATTATCATACCAATATGAATAAATATATGATATTTCTAAGGCTTTATCACCTTCTTTTTCAACAATCCTATACTTATTTAACTTACTTTTTTCATTTAACTTTTTTAAATCCTCATTTGCTAAAGAATTTAAAACTATATTATGTTCAAATCCCTTTTTTTCATAATCTACTATTTCTTGATAGCAATATGAGCATATATCACCCTTTTTGCTGAGTCTTCTATTACATACCTTACAGCGGTATTCTTTTTCTTTTGTATTATTATATTCTGACATATTTTCTCCGTACCTTATATACTTTACTTTGTTATTATTTTATATTTTTTTCTTATTTCTATTTTTTTCTTTCTTTTTCTTTCTTGCCTTCTTATTGTTTTCTTAAATTAAATTTTAACTACTATAATATATTACTTAACATATATAATATTGGTGCTGTAAATATTAAAGCATCTACCCTATCTAATACTCCACCATGTGATTGTAGTACATGGCTAAAGTCTTTTTTGTCATATGCCCTTTTAATAAGTGATGATAAAAGGTCTCCTACTTGTGAAATAATACTTAGCATTGCAAGTATTATTACAGTTTCTATTTTTATTGGTTGTTTCATTAAAATAAGTGCAATTACTCCGCATATAGTTGCCATTATAGTTCCACCTATTGCTCCTGCATAGGTTTTTTTAGGGCTGATTTCTGTTAAGTGTTTTTTACCAAATCTTTTTCCTACTAAATATGCAAATGAATCTGTAGCTGGTACTAATATAAATAATAATGATAAGTATTTTGTAGTTGTAGCATTTTTAGTTAGTTTTAATATAAATATTGGCATAATTATTGTATAAATATATCCAAAAAATGAAAATGCAATTTCCCTATACCCATATTTTTTATCATTTCTTTTAATTGCAATAGTTACAAGTGTTGTAATAAGTATCATTAGCATTATAATTATATTCATATAATATGCTTGTTTTACCATACTTAATTTAAATGTTCCAAATATAGCAACTGCTACTCCTGCAAATATATATGCAATATAATTATATATTGTTTTTTTCATTCCTATTACATCAAAATATTCTGTAATACTACAAAACATAATAATAGAAGTCCATATAGTTAAATAATAATACCAATTTCCTTTTAAAAAGAAAAAAGGAATAATTGTTAATCCATATAGTATTGATATTCCGAGCCTTGATATCATCTATTTTCCTCCAAACCTTCTATCTCTATTTTTATATTGTTCTAATACATCTTTTAAATCTTCTATACTAAATTCAGGCCAATGCTTTTCTACAAAGAAAAATTCTGTATATGTAAGTTGCCAAGGCAAGAAATTACTTAGTCTTTGCTCACCACTTGTTCTAATTAATATATCAGGGTCTGGTATCCCTGCTGTATATAGGTTGTTTGCAAAAACTTCTTCAGTTATTTCATCTATTTTTAATTTTCCATCTAATACTTTTTGTGCTATCTTTTTAGCTGCATCAGTTATTTCTCTTCTTCCACCATAATTGAAACATACATTGAGTTGAAGCCCTGTTGCGTCTTTGCTTAACTCCTCTGATTCTTTTTTTTCTTTAAGTATTTTTTCTTCAACATTTTCATCTATACCTAAAAACTTAATTTTCATATTGTATTTTGAAAGTCTTTTCTTAAGTCTAGCAAAATATATATGAAATAATTTCATTAAATATCCAACTTCTTCTTTTGATCTTTTCCAATTTTCTGTTGAAAATACATATACAGTTAAGTATTTAAGCCCCATCTTATTTGCTTCAATTGCAAAATTTTCTAAGTTCTTTGCGCCTTCTCTATGACCTAATTGTGGTAACATTTTTTTAGATCTTGCCCATCTTCTATTACCATCTAATATTATTGCAACGTGATTTACTTCCATTATATTACCATTATTTCCTTTTCTTTTTTATCAAATTCACTATCAATTATTCCAACATACTTATCTGTTAATTTTTGTACTTCTTCTTCTGCAAGTCTTAAATCATCTTCTGTTATAATGCTTTCTTTTTCTTGTTTCCTATAAAAATCTATTGCATCTCTTCTAACATTTCTAATTGTAATTTTAGAATTTTCTGTAATCTCTTTAATTTCTTTTAAAAGTTCTTTTCTTCTTTCTTCTGTTAAATCAGGATATACAAGTCTAATAACTTTACCATCATTTTGTGGTGTAATACCAACATTTGCTTCAATTATTGCTCTTTCAATTTCCTTAAGTAAACTTATGTCCCATGGTTGTATAAGTATCATTTTAGCTTCTGGTACTGAAACTCCTGCAACTTGATCTACTGGTGTTGGTACTCCATAATAGTTTACCATTACCCTATTTAATATAGCTGGGTTTGCTCTCCCTGCTCTAATTTCTGATAATGTTTTTTGCAAAAAATCTATTGCGTTTTTCATATCATTTTCATATGTTTTTAATTCCGTATTTAATTCCATTTTAACTTTTCCACCTCTTTATATATTTAAATAATAATAATATTATTATTAATAATTATTTTGTCATTTATTGTTTTCATTATATTATTTTTTACCATTTTTTACAATTAATAATACTATTTATTTGTTATTTTTGTTCCTATCTTTTCACCTAAAACTGCTTTTAATATATTTCCTTTTTCTTTTATTCCAAATAATATTACATTTACATTATTATCTTGGCAAAGTGATGCAGCAGTCTTATCTATTGCTTTAATATTATTTTCTAATACTTCCTGGAATGTAATATTTTCATATTTTTTAGCATCACTATATATATTTGGATCCTTATCATAGATTGCATCTACATTTTTTGCAAGTAATACAATATCTGCATCTGTTTCTATTCCCTTAAGTACTGCAGCTGTATCTGTTGTAAAAAATGGTGAACCGCTACCACATGCAAATATTGGAACATAGCTCTTATCTATCATTTCATTAGTCTTATTAATATTATACTCTTCAGATATCTTTTCTATATGAAGTGATGTTTGTATTCTTGTAGCAATATTCTTTCTTTCAAGCATATCTTGAAGTGCCATTGCATTAATTGCAGTAGATAGCATTCCCATATAGTCTGATGTTGTTTTTCTAAGCAAGTCACCTTCTTTTCCTCTCCAAAAGTTTCCGCCACCTATTACTACAGATATTCCTATTCCTTCTTTTACTACATCTTTTATTTCTTCTGCTACCCTATCTAGCATGTCAAAATCTATTCCTTTTCCACTTTCACCTGCTAATGCTTCTCCGCTTATTTTTACTAAAACTCTTTTATACATTTATCCTCCAATTTTTTCATGAAAATCATTAAATCCTATTATTCTCTATTAATGTTTTTATTATATTCCATGTTATTGTTTTTTCAGTTAAACCATTATAATTATTATTAATTCTATCTAAAATTTCTTTTTTAGGAAAGAATCTAATATCTGAAACTTCTGTTTCTTGTAATTTTAACTCATTTATATTTACTTCTTTTTTTATAATAAAACATTCGTCATAATGATTATTTATATATCCATTATGATTGTATCTTGAAGTTGATGAAACTAAAAAATCAATTTCTTTTTCAACTATCTCTAAACCTAACTCTTCTTTTGTTTCTCTAATTATAGCATCTTTTCCAAGTTCACCTGATTTAACATGACCTCCAACTGTTATATCCCATTTACCAGGCCACAATTTCTTTTCTTTACTTCTTTTTTGTAATAATATATCTCCATTTCCATTTACTATAAGTCCAAAAACTGCTCTATGCCATAAACCTTTTGAATGGCAAACACTTAGTTTCTCTGCTTTTCCAGTAAATCTACCGAATTCATCTAAAACATCTACTGTTTTTTCTATTCTTTCTCCTTTTTCTTTTCTTCAGCAATTATCTTTTCAATTTCTAATGGTCTTTTAATTTTGTTTGTTGTTGTTTTTATCATTTCATCATGGTTTGCAATCATCTTTTTAATATATTGGTACTGTGGTACTGTTTTGTTAATTTCTTTAACTTGTTCCCATAATATGTCATATATTTCTTCTTCAGTCTTATCTGCATATTTTTCTCTTATTACTTCATCATCATATTTAACTCTTAAAGTTACTATCTCGTTTCCATCTTTAGGGAATCCAAATACAAAGCATTCTTCTACTAATTCTAATGGTTGTATTCTAAGTTCTATTTCTTCTGGAAATACATTTTTACCATTTTGAAGTACAATTACATTTTTCTTTCTTCCAGTAATGAAAAGGTATCCATCTTCATCTATATATCCTAAATCACCTGTATAGAACCATCCATCCCTTATTGCTTCATTTGTTGCTTCTTCATTATTATAGTATCCTACCATTCTTCCTGGAGTATTTGCTATTATTTCACCTACTCCCTCTTCATCTTTGTTTACTATTTGTATATCTACTCTTGGCATTGGTACTCCTACAGATCCTGGTTTTCTTTTTTTGTAATTTTCAGCACTAATTACAGGTGATGTTTCAGTTAGTCCATAGCCTTGTATTGATGTAACTCCTATTTCTTCAAACAACTCTACAACCTCTGGTGATATTCCTGCACCTCCATTAATTACAGTTCTTAAATTTCCTAAATTAGAAATAATACTTTTAAATATTTTTCTTCTTAAATCTATTCCTATTTTTCTTAAAAAATTACTTATTTTAAGTGCAAATTTAAATTGCTTTTCCTTTTTTTGCTTTTTAATTTCTTTCATTAATGCAGAATATATTCCTTCTAATATTTGTGGTACCCCTACAAATAATGAAACATTATATTCTTTCATATTTTTCTTTACATATCTTAATCCATCTACAAAAACTGTTTTCATTCCCATAGAATATGCAAATAATTGAGCTCCTCCACCAAATGTATGATGGTATGGCAAAAATGCTATATTAGTATCTTCTTCATACATTTCTTCAACTTTTACCATATCGCACATATTAGAAACAATGCTATATTGTGTAAGCATTACAATTTTTGATTCTGCAGTTGTTCCAGAAGTAAATAGAAATATTGAAGGCTTATATGGTTCTTGTTCTAAATTATCATATTTTTCAATATATGTGTTATCTTTTTTATTTTCAATTTGTTCTTTTTCTTCATCTATTAAATCATATATTGTTTCTATTTTTTCATTTTCATTTGAACTTTCATTTTTTTCATTTTTTTCAACATATTCTAAAAGATATATTTCTTTTACACAAATACCTTCAATATTTTCTTTTAATATTTCATCTATAATTTTTTTGTGTTTTTTATCACAAAAAACGGTCTCAACCTCTGATCTTTTTAAGCAACTTATTACATCAACTTTAGGTAGTGACTTATCTAATGGTATATTAATATCACCTACAAAAAGTGAAGCTAAATGTGCTACATACCATTCATAATTATTATTTGAAATTATTGCGACTCTCTTATCATTTCCATAGCCTCTTCTTAAAAGATTTGCACCTAACATTCTTATATCATCTGCTAACTCAATATATTTTATTGCCGTATAATTACTATATTCTTTTTCAGATACATTTAATTTTGCTTTTTTAATATCATTTTCATATCTATTACTATATTCTTGCCCTTTTCCTTTAACTACATATGCTACATTTTGCGCATATTTTTCTTCAGAATATTTTAAAAGTTCTTTTAATGTTTTAAATGTTGGAAAATCAAAATATGTTTCCCTGTTCTTATTACCATACACAGTTTTTTCCGGATCAAAATTGTTAAATTGTTCCATATATTTTTTATATTCTTCTCTTTTTTTATCCATATATTCTATCTTCTCCAAACCTTATACTATCCATTATTTTTATAATATTATAATATATTAATTA
>CABTXJ010000018.1 GCA_902488785.1 uncultured Eubacteriales bacterium
AAATTAAAAGAAGAAATAAAAAAGGAACAAGAAGAAAAAGAAGAACTTAAAAAAGAAATAGAAAGAATAAGAAATTCAAAAGAAGAAAAAGCAGAAATAATAGAAACAACAGAAAAGAAAAATACATCAAAAACAAATTCAAAAGCAAATGATGAAAAATTACCATATGCAGGATTAGAAAGTATGGGAGTATTAGCAATAGCTGCAGTAATAGCAATAGCATATACAAAATATGTAATTAAAAGAAAATAATAGTCAAATAATTTAAAAATTTAAGGAATAGTTTTTAACTATTCCTTATTTTAATATAATATATTAATTATTTAACAATAATAAGAAAAAAAGATAGAAATAAAAATCAAATAGGAATATAAGTAAAATAATAATAATATAATGATATTTAAAATGAAAAATTGCAAATGACTTAAAAAAATAATGCTAATCATTAGCATTATTTTTTATTGCATATATTAATCAATTACTTAATTAATTATATTTTTTAATCGCATTACTTTCTATTATTCTTTTTTTTATTAAATCATCAGGCCTTAATATACTCTTGAAACGATATATATCTTCATTTGTAGCTTCTCTTACATCATCTAGTGGATATTTTAATCCAAGTTCTTCCCATTTGTACTTACCAAAACTTCTATATGGTAGTAGGTCAATATAGTGGATGTTGTTTAATGTTTTTAAAAACTCTCTTAAATCCAATATATCTTGCTCATCATCTGTAATACCAGGTATTACAACTTGCCTAATGGAAACTGGTATATTGTTATCACTTAGATATTTTGCAAAAGCTAATTCTAAGTCATTTTCAAAACCTACTAATTTTTTACACTTACTAGACGAGATATGTTTGATATCTAATAATACTAAATCAGTATATTTAAGTAGTTCTTGTATTTCATTTGTAATTTCAAACATACCAGAAGTATCTAAGGCAGTATGGATATTATACATTTTAAGTCTTTTGAAAAGCTCTGTTACAAAAGGTACCTGGCAAAGTGGGTCACCACCAGATACGGTAACACCACCATTTGATGCTTTAAAATATGGTATGTAATTTAATATCTTGTCTACAACTGTTTCAATATCCACAAGATTACCAACATTTTCTTTCCAAGTATCCCTGTTATGACAATATTTGCATTTGAGCTTACACCCCTGCATAAAAACAACAAAACGAATACCAGGTCCATCTAAAGTTGCAAATGTTTCATAAGAATGTATATATCCTTTCATAATTATATCCTTTCATGAATTGTTCTATTAATTACATCTAATTGTTGCTCACGAGTTAATTTGTTAAAGTTAACCGCATAACCTGAAACTCTAATAGTTAGTTGTGGATAAAGCTCAGGATGTTCCATGGCATCTATTAATAATTCTCTGTTAAATACATTAACATTTAAATGTTGTGCACCCTTTGAAAAATATCCATCAAGAAGTGATACTAAATTCTTTTCTTTAGCCTCATTATTTGAACCTAATGTATTTGGTTCAATTGCAAAAGTATATGATATACCATCTTCTGCATATGCATAAGGAAGTTTAGCTACAGAGTTTAATGCAGCAAGTGCTCCATTTGTATCCCTACCATGCATTGGATTTGCACCAGGAGCAAAAGGAAGCCCAGCTTCTCTGCCATCTGGAGTAGCACCAGTATTCTTACCATATACTACATTTGATGTAATAGTTAGTATTGACATTGTGTGGTAACTATTCCTATATGTTTTATGCTTTTTTAATTTATTTATAAATGTTTTAATAATATCTACTGCTATTTGATCCACTCTGTCATCATCATTTCCAAACTTAGGATAATCACCTTCAATTTCAAAGTTAACAGCAATGCCATTTTCATTTCTTACAGGCTTAACTTTTGCATATTTTATTGCAGAAAGTGAGTCAGCTACTACTGAAAGCCCTGCAATACCAGTTGCCATTGTTCTAAATATTTCCTTATCATGTAATGCCATTTCTATAGCCTCATAGCAATATTTGTCATGCATGTAGTGGATTATATTAAGAGCATTAATATATATTTTAGTTACATAGTCTAGTACTTCATCATATTTTTCCATTACTTCATCATAGTCTAAATACTCTGATGTTATTTTTTCAAACTTAGGTAGCACTTGATCAAAAGTAATTTCATCTACACCACCGTTAATTGCATAAAGTAGTGCCTTTGCAAGATTTGTTCTAGCACCGAAAAATTGCATTTGCTTACCAATTCTCATTGCAGATACACAACATGCTATTCCATAATCATCACCCCAATATGTTCTCATTAGGTCATCATTTTCATATTGTATAGAACTTGTTTTAATAGAAAGAGATGATGCATAATTTTTAAATCCCTGTGGAAGTCTTGTACTCCATAGAACTGTTAAGTTAGGTTCTGGGGCAGATCCCATATTTTCTAAAGTATGTAATACTCTAAAAGAATTTTTAGTAACAAGAGTTCTACCATCTAAGCCCATACCACCAATTGACTCAGTAACCCAAACTGGATCACCACTAAATAACTCATCATATTCTGGTGTTCTTAAGAATCTAACAAGACGAAGTTTTATAACAAAATCATCCATTAATTCTTGAGCTTCTTTTTCAGTAATTTTTCCTTCTTTTAGGTCTCTTTCAATATATATGTCTAAAAATGTAGAAGTTCTACCAAGACTCATAGCTGCACCATTTTGCTCTTTTATTGCAGAAAGATAACCAAAATATGTCCACTGTATAGCTTCTTTTGCTGATTTAGCAGGTTTTGAAATATCAAAACCATAAAGATTACCAAGTTCTTTTAACTCCATAAGTGCCTGTATTTGCATAGATAATTCTTCTCTTTGAAGTATAATATCTTCTGTAATATCTGAAGATGTAGTAAGATGTTTTTCTCTTTTCTTTTCTTCAATTAAGAAATCTACTCCATATAGTGCAATTCTTCTATAATCACCTATAATTCTACCTCTACCATATCCATCAGGAAGACCTGTTAAAAGATGATTAGATCTAGCTTTTCTAATATCAGGAGTGTATGCAGCAAATACTCCATCATTATGTGTTGTTCTATGTTTTGTATATATTTCCTTTATAGTAGGATCAATTTCTACACCAGCTGCCTTACATGATTTTTCTACTATTCTAAAACCACCCTTTGGCATTATAGCTCTTTTAAGTGGTGCATCTGTTTGAAGTCCAACTATTAGTTCATTATCCTTATCAATATATCCTGCGGGATGTGATGTAATAGTTGATGCTATATCTGCAGATACAGCAAGCACTCCACCATTTTCATTTTCTTTTTTATATAGTTCTAATACTTTTTTCCAAATATCTTCAGTTCTTTTAGTAGGACCTTCAAGAAAGGAACTATCACCTAAATATGGTGTATAATTTTTTTGAATGAAATCTCGAACATTACTTTCATTTTGCCAATCACCTGGAACAAAATTTTTCCATTCTTCTCTCATTTAATACCTCCAAATATATATGTTTAAAATAATATAGTTTAAAATATATTATAATATTATATATAAATTATAGTATTTGAATTAAATTAAAGTAAAGAAATATATAGTTATATATGAAAAATATAATGTATAAAAATAATTAATTAAAAAATATAAAGTGAATATGATCAATTGGATAATATTGTTGTATAAGATGATATACAATTATATTTAAAAAAGTTATATCACATATAAATTATTGAAAAAACAGTAGATATATGATATTTTTTAAGTATAATTATTTAAAAAAGTAAGAATAATATAATTTAAAATATGAATTAATAAAAAAGAGAAAAGGAAAAATATAATATGGAAGAAATTGAAGTGAATGCTGAAAATGATAAAAAGAAAAAAATATGTATATTGGTTGCAGCATACAATGAAGAAGAAGTTTTAAATGATTTTTATGATGAGGTAACTAAAGTAATTAATAATATTAAAGAATATGATTTTGAAATACTATTTATAAATGATGGAAGTAAGGATACTACTCTTTCTATAATGAAAGAGCTAAGGCAAAAAGATAGTAGAGTTTCATATGTTAACTTATCTAGAAATCATGGGAAAGAACTTGCAGTATATGCTGGAATAATGTATGTAACAGATGATATTGATGCAGTAGCATTTTTTGATGCTGATCTTCAAGATCCACCATCACTTATAACAGAGTTTATTAAATGGTGGGAACAAGGATATGATCAAGTATATGCAAAAAGAAAATCAAGAGCAGGTGAAACATTTTTCAAAAAGTTTACATCTAAAATGTATTACAAGGTAGTAAAAGAATTATCAGATATTGATGTAGATGTTGATACAGGAGATTGCAGACTTATTGATAAAAGATGTATTAATGTACTAAAACAAATGCCAGAAGTATCTAGAAATAATAAGTCATTATTTAACCATATAGGGTATAAGCAAAAAGCAGTATTATTTGATAGAAAAGAAAGAGAAGCAGGAGAGACAAAATACAATCTAGCTAAGATGGTAGATCTAGCAATAGAAGGTGTAATAGGATCTGGTAAAAAACTAATAAGACATATGTTAAAAATCGTAATAGCATTTGGAATAATATCTTTTGCTTTGTTAGTTTGGTACATAGTAGCATTATGCACAAATGGACACAATTCTGAGCTACTATTATATACAATTCTTACTATTTTTATGACAGTACTTACAGGTATGTTATGGATAATTGCAGAATATATAGGAACTGTATATGTAGAAACAAAAGCAAGAAAAGCATTCTATGTTGATGAATACAATGGAAAAAGGATAGAAAATACTAAAGAAAAATATTAGATTATAGGAGAATATTTTGGAATTAGAAAATACAAAATCTAAGGTAGCAGATGTTTTAAAAAGAATAATATTAGTTATTGCATTATTTATGTTTATAATAATACTTTATGGTAATTTAAATTACTATGTACATATTAAAAATGATTATTCAGAAGAAGTAACATCTAAATTATTAACAAGTAAGCAATATATTGAAATAGGAATTACAATAGGAATAATATTCGCTATTAGTCTTTTAGAAGTTAAAAGTGAAAAAACAAAAAAAATATTACTTTTTGTTTTTTTATCAATAAGTTTGATATTTCAAACTATGTTAGCAATACACAGTGGCCCAAATATAAGAACTGATCAACTTTCAATTTATGATTCAGCATTGGAAATAAAAAATAATAATCAGCTAAGTGCTGGAAATAGATACTATTTAACAATGCATAAACATCAAGTACCATTAGTTATGATATATTCAAAAATATTTAAAATATTTAATGGTAGTGAAAAAATATATTGGATATATAATATAATCTTTAATTTGATATCCATATTTATGATTTCAAAAATAGCTGATATATTATCTAAAAAACATAAGATTAATTGGCTTATAATCTTTTTAACAATGATATTTTTTATACCACTTCAAATACTAGTTACATTCTTTTATGGTGATATACCTGCATTAACTATGACATTAATTGGCACATACTACGTTTTAAAATATACAGAATATAATGAATCAGAAAAACGAAATTCTAAATATATGATATTTGCAGCAATTGCGATGATGTTTGCAATAATATTTAGGAAAAACAGTATGATAATTGTAATTGCACAATTTATGTATTTACTTTTTAATTCACTAGATAATATTGCAAAAAAGAAAAAAGAAAGTGAAATAACAAGTGAAAAAACTATACTGGTATCACAAAGAGAAGAAGATGAATTTAATGAAACATTAGAAAAAGAAAATAAGAATTACATATTTAAATTACTTTCTTTAATTTTTATATTCATTATAATAGTATATTTACCACCTAAGGTACTTACAAATAACATGGTTAAAAAATATAATTTAAATGAAAGAAAACCATATCCAACTGTTGGATATATATATATGGGAATGATGCCATCAGAAAGGGCAAATGGATGGTATAGTGGACTTGCAGGTGAGCCAGGACGAAAAGATCCAAATGGTGCAGTAGACTATTATAAGAGAGGAATAGAAAAAAGATTAAAAGAGTTTTTACATAATCCAAGAATGATTAGAGAATTTTATCTTACAAAAAGTATTTCAATGTGGTCAGAAAATACATATGGTTCAACATGGAATTACTTGAATTTAGATAATGAAAAAAATATAAAAAACAAAGAAATTATAAAATATGAAGAAATTATTAGTTTAACACAAAAAGCTATATTAATATTTATTTCGATAAGAGCAATTATAATTATATTTTCAAGTTTAAAAAGCAAGTATATATCAAACGAAATAATATTACTAATACTAATAGCATTAGGTGGCTATACTTTCCATATGTTATGGGAGGCAAAGTCTAGATATATTATTCCATATTTAGTATTGATGTTTCCTTTTATAGGAATATATGGAATTAAAGATAAAGAAAAATATACAAACACAAATATATGTGAATAAACTATCATATATTATAAAAATAATAAGGTAGAAATAAAATGTTAAAAAATAAAAATAAAAATATTAAAGAAAAGAAAGAAGAAAAGCAATTATCAAATAAGAAAAATATTATATTAAATATTATTAAAAAATCAATACTTGTAATTGCTTTTCTTTCTATATTATTGCTAATAATACTTCAATTTGTATATTCAGCAAAGTTAGTAAATAATATTTCAGAGCATATTGAAATATCACATATGACAATGACTAAGATAGTATGTGTATTGCTTTCTATGTTAGCTATATATATATTATCTAAAATTGATAAAATAAATGAAAAATACAAGAAGGCGTTACTTGTAATCGGAATCGTGGCAAGTATAGTACTACAGGTTTTTCTAATATTATATATTAGAGATATAGATGTTGTAGTTATGGCTGACCAGGAAAATATATATACATCGGCTTCAGAAGAGTTTAAAGGTGTTGGTATGTCAGATAATAATAAGTATTATATGGCAACTTATCCACATCAACTAAGCCAGATGAGGATGTATTATTGGTTATTTAAGCTATTTGGAACTGATTCATATGGCATATGGATTGGGTTTAATATCTTATGCAATATAATTATAATATATATGATTACAAAGATAGGAAGATTAATTGCTAAAAAGTATAATGGTAATTCTTCAATTGCAACAATACTAATACTACTATTTTTACCACTACCAATGTTTGCAACCTTTATATATGGCGATATACCATCACTTATGTTATCTACAGTAGCTACATATTTAATGCTACTATATGTATTAAATAGGAAGTGGGATGGAAGTAAAATAGAAGAAAACAAAATTAAGAATAATTGGAAGTATTTGCTTTTTGCTTCAATACTTATGATGTTTGCTTGTATATTTAGAAAAAACACTATAATTACAGTAATTGCACAAACAATGTTTTTAGTAATTTGTTTAATAGAAAAGATTAATAAGTATAATGGAAAAAAAGAAGATCAAGAAGAGCAAGAAGCGCTAGAATTTAGAAAAACAAAAGAAGAAAAGAAAAAAGATGTAATAACAAATGTAGTAAGTATTGCATTACTACTTACCCTTACTATAGTTGTACCAAAGGTATACAATAATATATTAGCAGAAAAATATAATTTAAAAGAAATTAGAGACGCATATACTGTTAAAGGATATTTGTATATGGCAATGATGGAATCTACAAGAGAAAATGGATGGTATAATGATGAAGTAGCGGCACCTGGAAGGACAGAAAAAGATGCGGCAAAATTATTTTATGAAGAAAAGTTAAAAGAAAGAATAAAATATATGTTAGACAATAAGGGGTATGCTTTAAAATTCTATAGAAATAAACTAGTTTCTACATGGAATGAAAATACATATACATCAATATGGAATAATGTTGATCTATGGTTAGATACACGTACTGAAGAAGAAAAGAAATATCATCCAATATACAAAAATAATGTTACAGTGAAAGAAGGATTAGAAAAAATAGAAGAACCGCTTGCAATACTCCAAAAAGCAGTACTACTATATATATTATTTAGCCTTTTAATTGTAATTACCAAAGGGATTAAAAGTGAAAATGTAGACAATGAAATACTACTTTTTGTATTAATTATATTAGGAGGAATGTATTTCCACATGTTATGGGAGACAAAGTCTAGATATATTATTCCATATTTAGTACTTGCGATGCCAGTTTGTAGTATGTTAAACGGTGATAATATTGGAAATATGATAAGAGACATTAAAAATATGTTTAAAAAACAAAAGAGTAATTAATGTAAGGAAAAAGTAAAGATAGAAAATAATAATAGAAAGAAGAATAAAAAAGATAATGGGAAGAGATAGGTATAATAATAACTATAATAATAATTATAAAAATAATAATAAAGATTTTGCTGAAGATGAAAATTATATATATGGAATTAATCCAGTAAGAGAGTTATTAAAAGAAGATAAAGATATAAATAAGATATGGGTTATGAAAGGAAATAATAATCCTAAGATAAAAGAAATTGTAGAAGAAGCAAGAGATAAAAAAATAGTTGTAATGTTTGTAGATAAGCCTAAAATAGATAAGCTTGCTAAAAATAATCAAGGAATTGTTGCAAGTGTAAATCCATTTGAATATGTATATACTGAAGATATTTTAGAAAAAGCTAAAAGAAATAATGAAGATCCTTTTATTATTATATTAGATAAGATAACAGATTCTAATAATTTAGGAGCGATTATTAGAACAGCAGAAGCAGCAGGTGCTCATGGAATAATAATACCAAAAAGAAATTCAGCACAAGTTACACCAGCTACAAATAAAACTTCTGCAGGAGCTGTAAATCATATGATGATAGCAAGAGTTCCAAATATTGCAAGTGAAATAGAAAAGTTAAAAGAAAATGGTCTATGGGTAATTGGAACAGATGTAGAAAAATGTGATACATATTATAATACAAATCTAAAAGGACCAATTGCTATTGTAATAGGAAGTGAAGATAATGGGATAAGTAGGATTGTAAAAGAAAAATGTGATATATTAGTAAATATACCAATGATAGGAAAGGTACAATCACTTAATGCATCAGCATCTGCAGCAATATTAATATATGATGTGGTAAGACAAAGAAAAAAATTGTAATATAATTTTAATAAAAAAATGATTAAAATACTGTACAAAGTAATATTGAATATGGTATATATAAAGTAAGCATAGTTAAATACTATGAAATATAAACAAAACATAAGAGAGGTACTTAATATGAAAATAACTGATGTAAGAGTTAGAAAACTTAATACAGAAAACAGATTGAAAGGAATAGCATCAATTACAATAGATGATTGTTTTGTAGTTCATGATATAAAAATAATCGACAGTGTTAATGGATTATTTATAGGAATGCCTAATAGAAAAACTCAAAATGGTGAATTTAGAGACGTTGCTCATCCAATAAATACTGATACTAGAGTAATGATTCAAAAAATGGTATTAGACGCTTACGAAGAAGCTGAAGAACCAAAAGAAGAAGAAAAAGCTGAAGAAAAAGAAGAAGAACAAAAAGAAGACTAATATTTAATATTATGAAACTAAGCTACTAGAAATAGTAGCTTTTTTAAATGCTTCAAATATTATTGTTTAAGTGTTAAAAGCAAATGATTAACTTTAAAAAATGCTAAAAACATGATATAATGCAAGTATTGAAATATGATTAAAAGGTAAAGGTAAAATATGAAACCAATAATTGCAATAATAGGAAGACCTAACGTTGGTAAATCACAACTTTTTAATTACTTAATTGGAAAAAGACTATCAATTGTAGATGATGTACCAGGAGTTACAAGAGATAGGATAGTTGCAGAAACTACATGGAATGGAGTTACATTTGATTTGGTAGATACTGCAGGAATTGAAGAAATTAAAGGTGATAATATCAAAGAGCAAATGATGCTACAAACAGATGCAGCTATAGAAATAGCAGATATTGTATTGTTTTTAGTAGATGCTAAAATAGGTTTAACAGCAGAAGATAAAGAAATACATAGAAAATTAAAAAAAGCTAAAAAGAAAGTAGTACTTGCAGTAAATAAATGTGATAAGTTTGGAGAACTTCCAGATAATTTTTATGATTTTTATGAAATAGGTGAGCCACTACCAATATCTGCAGCAACATACAAAGGCTTAGGAGATATGCTAGATCGGATAGTAGAAGAGATAGATATTGAACAATTTGATATAGAAGATGAAAGAATTAAAGTTGCAATAATAGGAAAACCAAATGTAGGGAAAAGCTCAATAATAAATAGGGTAATAGGTGAAAATAGAAGCATAGTAAGTAATGTTGCGGGAACCACAAGAGATGCAGTAGATGTACCTGTAGATAATAGTTATGGTAGATATACTTTTATTGATACAGCAGGGATAAGAAAAAAGAAAAAAATAGATGATAACATTGAAAAATACAGTATCATTAGATCTGAGCTTGCAGTAGAAAGAGCAGATATAGCAATACTTGTAATAGATGCTGAAGAAGGAATAAAAGAACAAGATACTAAAATACTTGGAATTGCACATAACATGGGAAAAGGAATACTAGTACTTGTAAATAAGTGGGATACAATTGAAAAAGACAATAGTACATACAATAATTATTTAAAAGAAGTACAAGCAAAAATTAGTTATGCAAGCTATGCACCAATAATGTTTGTATCAGCCAAAACAGGGCTTAGAATATCTGAGATATATCCAATGTTAAATAGGATAAGAGAAAATACATTAAAAAGAATAACAACAGCAGATGTAAATAGGATATTAGAAGAATCAATTGCAATGAATCAACCACCATCAGATAAGGGTAAAAAGTTAAAAATATATTATGGAACACAATCAGGAGTTGAACCTCCAACATTTACTATATTTGTAAATGATAAAAACTTATTTCATTTTTCATATCAAAGATATATTTTAAACAATTTTAGAAAAGCAGAAGATTTTGAAGGAGTTAGATTAAAAATAAATATAAAAGAAAGTGGGGAAAGTAAAAGATGGCAGTAGCAGTATCATTATCAGCATTAATAGCATACCTATTAGGTAGTATATTATTCGGAGTTGTAATAACAAAGAAAATGAAAGGAATAGATCCTAGAGAATATGGAAGTAATAGTGCTGGAACAACAAATGTAATTAGAATTGCGGGAGCAAAAGCAGGAATACCAACATTTCTATTAGATGTATTAAAAGGAACACTTTCAGTATTCATAGCTGCTATGATTGCAAAGATATTTAAAGTGTCACCAGAGCTACCAGTTGAAGTTGCAAGTGTTTTTGTAATGCTAGGACATATTTTTCCAATATTTTTTGGATTCAATGGTGGAAAAGGAGTTGCAACATTTGCAGGTGCTTCACTTTTAATAAATCCAATGATTACACTAATAATATTAATATTTGCAATAGTATTAATAGCACTTACTAATATGGTATCTATTGCTTCTATTACAATTGCAATACTATATCCAATACTTATGATGTTTTTGCAATCACAAAATACAAAAATAGTAGGAAGTGGAAAATCATATGTAATTATGGGAATAATAGTAGCTATAATAATACTAATATCACATAGAGAAAATATCTCTAGATTAAAAAGTGGTAAAGAAAATGCAATAACAGTATCAGAAGAAAGCAATGATTAAAAGGACCAAAAGGAAGATATATGAGAATAAGAAAAAAGAAATGGCTAGATGAAGAATTAAGAGATTTTGAAAGATATATAAAAGATCCTAAACAATATGTAGGAAATTGGAATACAATATTTGGAAATAATTATCCAATACATTTAGAAATAGGGATTGGAAAAGGTGAGTTCATATCAAAACTTGCAAAAGCATCATATGATAAGAAATTAGGTATAAACTACATAGGAATAGATGTAGTAGACAAGATGTTAGGGCTTGCTAAAAGGAAAATACAAAATGAGTATATGTATATAACAGATGAAGAAAGAGAGCAGTTAGCTGCAGCGTTAAATGGTATTAAAAGAAGATACTTTAAAGAAATGCAAATGAGCAAGGAAGATTTTGAAACTTTAATTAAGTTAAAAGATGATATAAAAGAAGGAAATGAAATACCTAATAGTATAATGTTTCAAGATAACTTAGTAGATACTACAGACTTAGCATATGATGAACTAAATGAAATATATAATGATTATTTGATATTTTTAGAAAGTAATTTAAATAAAAAAAATAAGGAAATAT
>CABTXJ010000019.1 GCA_902488785.1 uncultured Eubacteriales bacterium
GTGACTGGAGTTCAGACGTGTGCTCTTCCGATCTTTTGAATTATCTACTAATATTTCATTTAATAACTCATTTAAAACTTTTCGTATAGTACATTCAGAATCATTACCATTTTCTTTATTTCTATTACAAATTTCTGCTTCAAGTTCGATTCTTCTTAAATATATTTTTTTAGCTGTATCCCATTCTTTTTTTAAGTATATATTATAATTATATAATATATTATTTGCTGTATATAATTTAATCTCTTCAGGGTGACAATATCTTTTTACTAGTGTATCCCACATATCAAACGTTTTAACTTTTCTATTGCTTTCTTCCATGTTTTAGTACTCTCCATTTTCTTCTTCTATTATTGCATTTGCTAAAATCAAATCTTCTTTGGTAGTTATTTTTATATTACTATAATCTCCTTCTATCAAATATACATCTCCTCCTGCATATTCTACAAGTGATGCATCATCTGTGGAATAATATTTTTCATTATATGCAATATCATATGCTTTTTTTAATATATCTTTTTTAAATACCTGTGGTGTTTGTATAGCTCTTAAGTTTTCTCTTTTTGGTGTACTTTCTACAATCTTCCCACCACCTTTTGTGTATTTTATAGTATCTTTTACCTTTACAGCCGTTGCTACACTTCCTGTTATTTCTACACTTTTAATTGCATCTTCTATAATTTCTTTTTTAATAAAAGGCCTTACTCCATCATGAACTAATATTATATCTGTATTATCAGAAACTGATTTTATCCCACTATATGCGCTATCTTGTCTTTCTTTTCCACCTATTACATATTTGATTTTAAAATCATTATTTTTAATATTATTTCTAGTTATGTCTTGTATTATTTCTTTTGCTTTTTTTATATCTTCTTTCCTAATAACTAAAATACATTCATCAATGTAATTTGTTTTTAAAACATTAGTTATTGTTCTTTTAAGTATTGTTTCATTAGATAAAACAATATATTGCTTTGGTATATCAATATTCATTCTTTTTCCTATACCTGCTGCAAGTATTATTGCTGTTACATAATTATTTTTATACATTATAATTCTTCACTAAATCCTTTTTGTAATTTATTAAATATCATCCAACCTAAAATAAATAATATTAATGATACTCCAAACCATTTTCCAAGTCTTAATAGATCTGGTGCATGTTGGTTATAGAAAACATCCCTGTATCCTTCTAATATAGCGGCCATAGGGTTATATCTCATGATCCATTTAAAGCTTTGTGGTATTGCATTTTCTGCATAAATGATTGGTGTTGCATAAAACATTAATTGTAATGTTATTCCTATAAAATGCTCTAAGTCCCTAAAATATACTGTTACTGCAGATAATATAAATCCAAGTCCTAATTGAAGTACTAATTGTACAAGTAATATTAATGGAAAATATAATATATATTTTGTAATTCCAAGGCCATATATTAGGCAAAATGCAATTATAATTATTGTTGATATTAAAAAGTTAACCGTATTACTAAGCACTATAGATATTGGCAATATCTCCCTTGGGAAGTATACCTTTTTTACAATATTACCATTACCTACTACAGTAAATGTTGATTGACTAATAGATGTAGTAAAGTATGTCCATGGTATTAAACCAACACATACGAATATTACATAGTATTCTTGTGCATTTTTAAGTATTAATGGGAAGATTGTTGCATATACTAATATTTGTAATAATGGATTTAAAAATGTCCAAAATACTCCAAGTATTGAATTTTTGTATCTTCCTCTTATTTCTTTTTTTACGTTATTTTTTAAAAGTTCCCTATAATGATAAACTTCTTTAAACATTTCTAACATTATTTAGTTTCCTCCACATATGTTTTAACTACTTCTCTTGCATCGCCATCCAATTTAACTACACCATCATGTAGCCAAACAGCTCTTGTACAAAATCTTTCAACAGCTCCAAGCGAGTGTGTAACAAATACTATTGTTACTCCTTGTTTTTTTAGTTCTTCTATTTTTGCATAGCATTTTTCTTGAAAATGTTGGTCTCCTACAGATAATATTTCGTCTATTAGTAATATATCTGCATCAACATTTATTGCAACTGAAAATGCAAGTCTCATATACATTCCAGAAGAATATGTTCTTACAGGATTATCAATAAATTCTCTAATTTCTGAAAAGTCTATTATATCTTCTATTCTTTCATCTATCTCTTCTTTTGTAAGTCCAAATATTGAAGCATTAAAGTATATGTTTTCTCTTCCTGAAAAATCCGGATGGAATCCTGCACCTAGTTCTAGAAGTGATGTCAATTTACCATTTGTGTATATTGTTCCTTTATTTGGATATATTATTCCAGTGATTAATTTTAGAAGTGTAGATTTACCACTACCATTTACACCAATTAATGCTACAACTTCGCCTTTTTTTATATCCATATTGATATCTTTTAAAACTTGTCTTGAAGTTTTTCTTTTGTTTCTTCCAATAAAAAGTATTCTTTCTTTAAAGCTATTTGCTTTATCAAAATATACATTAAAACTTTTAGAAACATTTTTAACTTCAACTGCTAAATTATTATCTTCTAATCTTTTTTTATTTATTCTATCTAACATTTGTTATTTCCTATCTCCTTTATGAGTTACTTTATAGAAATTATATACACTTTCACACATATCTTCTATGCCAAGGTTTGCACTCCAACCAAGTTCTTTTTTTGCTTTTTCAACATTTGTATATATTTTAGCAATATCTCCTGGTCTTCTTTCTGCTATCTCATATTTAACTTTAAGTCCTGTTGCATCTTCAAATGCTTTTACCATTTCTAAAACAGATGTTCCTTTTCCTGTTCCTAAATTAAATATATGTGTTTTTCCTTCATGTTTTCTCATATGATTAAGTGCTGCTATATGACCTTTTGCTAAATCTACAACATGAATATAATCTCTTATACCTGTTCCATCTTCTGTATCATAATCATTTCCAAATACATTTAAATGATCTAACTCACCTACAGCTACTTTTAATATATATGGCATTAAATTATTTGGTATACCATTTGGATCTTCTCCTATTAGCCCTGATTTATGTGCTCCTACTGGATTAAAATATCTTAATATTTCTACAGTAAATTTTGGATCAGCTTTTGATATATCTTTTAATATATATTCTATCATATATTTTGTTCCACCATATGGGTTAGTAAAAGAAAGTGAATTTTTTTCTGTAACTTCTTTGCTTTCATCTTCTGGATCTCCATATACTGTGGCACTTGATGAAAATATTATTTTAGATACATTATATTCTTCCATAAGTTCTAGTGTATATATCATTCCAATTAAATTATTTGAATAATATTTAAGTGGTTTTGCTACGCTTTCACCTACTGCTTTAAATCCTGCAAATGCTATTACTTCTTTAATATCATTTTCTTCAAATACTCTTCTAAATTTTTCCTTATCACATACATCAATTTCATAAAATTTAAAATCTTTTCCAGTTATCTTTCTTATTGCATCTAATGATTTTTCATTACTATTTGAAAAGTCATCTACAATTACTATTTCTTCTCCTGCTTCTAATAGCTCAACTGCTGTATGACTTCCGATATATCCTGCTCCTCCTGTTAAAAGTATCATTATTACCTCCTAAATATTATATTTACTAATTTAAAAATTAATATTAATATATTATCATATATTCTCATATTTTTAAATTATTATAATTTTATTATCAACTTTCATATAAATTCTCTTAATTTCTTTCATACATATTATTTTATAATATTTAACATGAAAAATAAACAAGTAAATTTATTTTATATAAAAGTATTAAATAAAAAGGAAAAAGAAAATGAGAAAAAAAGAGAAAAAAAGAGAAAAAAAGAGAAAAAAAGAGAAAAAAAAGAAAAGAAAGGTTTTGGTATGCTTTTCCATTCCTATATAGTTGTACTTTGATATTTCCTCTTTCTTTTCTGCCTACCAATTTCTTAGTTGCTTTAAGTCTGTTTTAAATGACACATATGTTTATTAGTTAATAACATTTTAAATTGACTTTTTTGTAATTTTTATATATAATCATTATGTAAAGTGTTTCTTGATACATGTTTTGATTAAAACATGTAAGTATAAAATAAAATTGCAAAGGAGATAATCTATGAAGAGCAAATACATTACTAATGGTGAAGTAAGATTATTAGATGACTTATATATTCAATATGAAAGTCATGATTCTATCAAAGGAAAAATTAATAATATAACCGAGTTGTTAAATTTATTAGCGTTAGAAAAAGAGTTATATTATATGGATGTAAATTTTACAAATAGTGAAATCATACTTTCTATAAGCTATAGAGAGTGTTTAGTTAATTTTCTTAAAAACTTATTAAGTGTTGAAGTTACCGCATCTTTAGGATATATAGATAATATAAAATATATTAAATCTATTGATGAACTTATAGAAATAATAAAAGATGAAAATTCAAAAATTCCATTAAATGTTTTATCTAATTGTGATATAGAAAATGTCAAATCTATCTTGCTTAAATATGTATATGATGAAACGGATAATAATTATGAAAAAGGTACATCTGATTATATAAACGAATTTAAAAGAAATTTAATTAAAAGATTAAAGCATTATCAACAAATGTATATAGTTTATTTCTATAAAACTGTTTTTATAGATGAATTAATAAATTCATTAGTTGATATTGAAAAATGTATAATTTGTTCATATTTAAGTATGGACATAACTGATTTAGATGAAATGTTATAAAAATAATTAAGGACAAAATGAGGAAAAAATAATGAAAAATAATATAACACAACTTGAAAAAAGTTTCATATCTCAAATTTCTTCAGACTATATGCCTTTTGCATATATGTCTACTGAAAATTTCATAGCTTATCTTAAGGATCAAAATAAGCTTTCTAACAATATTTTTAATATTTATGAGTCAGATAATAGTTATGACTATTATGAATTTAAATTAAATTTGATTCAACTATACAAATCACTTTTAGAGTTAGAAATGGAATCAAATTGTGCATTAATTAGAAATTATCCGGACAAAGAATTTAAAAATATTCTATGTTACAGGTTCATAAATATTATTAATGATTTTTATCTGCCTTTTGAGGCTATATCTCAAATTGCATTAGATGAATATAGTTCTGTATTTATGAATGATTTAATTACTAAAACTGATTACTCATTTATATCTTTTAGTCCAGATTACTATAATACTTTTTCTAAATTATTTTCAGAAAGTATTTCTAATTATAGTAAATTGTATAATACATCAGATATAGATGATAAGATAATGATAGTTACAGAATTTTTAAATATATTATATGACTTAAAAAGAAGCATATTATTTATTTATGAAGACTACGATATAAGGGCTAAATCAGATGCTTTTACTCTTTAACAAAATTATTTAACTATTACTTTAGGAGGTATATATGCAAAATAAGTTAAATTATGACAATTTAAGTCCTCAATTTTTAGCAAAAGTTAAGGAGGGTAATACTTTTTATAAGCTTTCAAGTCCACTATTGCCAAAAGCATTACCATATTTTAAAAAAATAAGTATGTTAAATCAAATAAAGGGTTTAATTGAAAATGGTTTGCTAAATGATTATAATAAGACATTAAAGCTTGATATGTTATCTACTCTTTCAGAGCTTATAAATATTGAACCTAATTTTCAAAATGTAGATTACTATGATAAAAAGTCAATAAAAATGGTTAAAAGTGGTATTGATAAAATTCCTAATATAATAGAATTATCTTTTGATTATGACCTATTTTTAAAAGAAAAGGAAAAAGAAAATCTACTAATTAATTCTAATATTTTAAATATGGCATATAGAAAGACTTCTAAATATATTTTTGAAAATGAAAATGCTAATATCAAAAAATATTCAGAAATATTAATTAAAAATATTTCTAAAACATTATTAGAATATAAAAGAAAATGTAATAACCCAATACAAGCTGAATTTGCAGTAATTGATTTAAAAAAACTAATACTAGACTTAGAAAGTATAATGATTTCTATATATATTAAATCTAATAATATTACATTATTTGAAGAAGATATCCATTTTGCAATTTAATATTATAAAATAAATATTTTAATTAAAATATAATTATTAAATATATAAAATGAATATTATAAAAAGGAAGTGTTTAAATTCACTTCCCTTTTTAATATCTTTAATTTAATTAATTTATTTAAATATTTCTATTAGTTTTAATTTAATTTAATTTAATTTTTAGAAATTACTATAAATACACTCTTATCATTTATTTTTTCTTCTACGTAATCTTCAGTTTCATCTTTATCTTTTTCATCTATTACTTTTAAGTTTTTAGCAAGAGTTGCTTTTTTTATTTTATCTTCATTTGTTTTAATTATCTCTGTTAAGTATTCATCTGTATATATTTCTATATTTATTCTATCTGTTACTTCAAATCCTTTTTCTTTTCTTAAATTTTGTATCTTAGATAGTAACTCTCTTAGGTATCCTTCTTTTTTAAGTTCTTCTGTTATTTCTGTATCTATTACAACACCTATTGTATTATCTGATGCAAATGCATATCCTTCTTTTCCTTGCATTGTTGCAAATGCTGTTTCATTAGATATTATTACCTTATTATCTTCAACATCAAATATTACTTCATCACCTTTAAATAGTGTATTTGCAAGTTCTGTTTGGTCCATTTCATTTATCTTTTTAGTAATTTGTGGTATTAATTTTCCATAAGTCTTACCAAGTACTGGAAGATTAGGTTTAACATCATATACAACATAGTCATTCATATTTGCACCTAGTGCCACCTCTTTTATATTTAGCTCTTCTTTAATTATATTAGTATAATATTCTGGTAAGTTTTCAGAAATTAACATTTTAGAAAGTGGTTGCCTATTTTTAATATTATTTGTATTTCTAATATTTCTACCTAGTTTAACTATACTATATGCAAGTTCCATTTCTTCTTCTAGTTTTGTATCTATTAGGTCTTCACATACTTCTGGCCATAGGTTTAAATGTATACTTTCATTTGCATCTTTTTCTACTCTTCTTACTATGTTTTGATATATTTCTTCTGTTACAAAAGGTATAAATGGTGCTGAAACTTGGATTAATGTCTTAAGAGATACATATAATGCCATATAGCATGATATCTTATCTTCTTCCATTCCTTTTGCCCAAAATCTTTTCCTATTTCTTCTAATATACCAATTAGAAAGTTCATCGGTAAAGTTTTCTATTTCTTTTGATGCTCCATTAATATCATATTTTTCTAACATCTTATCTACATTTTTGGTAAGTGTGTTTACCTTAGATATTATCCACTTATCCATTACATCTTTGTACTCAAAGTTTTTCATGTCATATTTTGTTGGGTCAAACTTATCAATATTTGCATATAATACATAAAAAGCATATGCATTATATAGTGTAAGTATGAATGCTCTTTGACTTTCTTGTACATTTTCTATAGATAATCTTGAAGATATCCATGGTTGTGAACCATTGAAGAAATACCATCTTGTAGCGTCTGCCCCTACTTCATCTAATAATACTAATGGGTCTACTCCATTTTTCTTAGATTTAGACATTTTTTGTCCCTTACCATCTAAAACATGTCCTAACACTATTACATTTTCATATGGGTTTTGATCAAATAGTGATGTTCCAAGTGCCATTAATGTATAGAACCAACCTCTTGTTTGGTCTATTGCTTCTGATATAAATTGTGCCGGAAACATCTTTTTAAACTTATCTTGATTTTCAAATGGATAGTGTAGTTGTGCATATGGCATTGATCCAGAGTCAAACCAACAGTCAATAACTTCTGGCTCTCTTTTCATTATATTACCACATTTAGGGCATTTCATAGTTATTTTGTCTACATATGGTTTATGTAGTTCAATATCTTCTACTTTTTCTATTGCTTTTTCTTTTAGTTCTTCAATTGATCCTATGCAATCTACATGACCACAGTCTTCACATTTCCATACTGGAAGCGGAGTTCCCCAATATCTATCTCTAGATATTGACCAATCAATAACATTTTCTAAGAAGTTACCAAATCTACCTGTTCCAATAGTTGCTGGCATCCAATTTACCTTAGAATTATTTTCTAATAGTTCATCTCTAAGTGATGACATTTTAACAAACCAGCTCTTTTTAGGATAATATAGTAGTGGTGTATCACATCTCCAACAATGTGGATATGAGTGTTCTTGTTTTTCTTTTTTAAATAGTTTTCCTTCTTCTTCTAGATATTTACAGATATCTTCATTTGTATCTCTTACAAATCTACCTTTCCAAGGTTCTACTTCATTTTTAAATTTTCCTTCTGTATCTACTAGATTAATAAATCCAAAGTCATTCTTCTTACATATGATATTGTCATCTTCACCAAATGCAGGAGCTGCGTGTACAAGTCCTGTACCCTCTTTTAAGTTAACAAAGTCTCCATGTATTACTTCAAATGCTTTTCCATCTACTTTTCCAAAGTCTAATAGTCTTTCATATTTTATTCCTACTAAATCTTTTCCTACATATGTTTTAACTATTTCATAATCATAATCTTTTAATACTTCTTCTATTAATTCTTTTGCAAGTACTAATGTCCTATACTTTGGTTCTAATAATTCTACTTCGTATTCTGTTTCTTCTTTTGCTTTTTCTGCTTCTTTTTTAACTTTAGCAATTCTTTTATTATTTTCTTTAGAGTTTAAGTCAACTTTAACATCTGCATATTCATATTTCTTATTTACTACTACAGCTACATTAGATGGTAGTGTCCATGGTGTTGTAGTCCATGCTAAAAGATATCTATCTTCACCTTTTATCTTAAACATTACTGTTGCTGTTAAGTCTTTTACATCTTTATATCCTTGTGATACTTCATGTGATGAAAGTGCTGTACCACATCTAGGACAATATGGCATAACCTTATGTCCTTCATATAACAATCCTTTGCTAAATAGCTTACTTAAAGCCCACCATACAGATTCTATATAGTTGTTATCATATGTAATATATGGATCATCCATATCTACCCAGAATCCAACCTTATCTGTCATTTCTTCCCAAATACTTACATATTTAAAAACGCTTTCTTTACAAAGCTTATTAAATTTTTCTACACCATATTCTTCTATTTGTTCTTTTCCAGATATTCCTATTTGTTTTTCTATTTCAAGTTCAACAGGAAGTCCGTGTGTATCCCATCCTGCTTTTCTTTCAACATTATATCCTTTCATAACTTTATATCTTGGTATAATGTCTTTTATTACTCTTGTTAATATGTGACCTGCATGTGGCATTCCATTTGCAGTTGGTGGTCCATCATAGAATGTAAATGGCTTTTTTCCTTCATTCATATTAAGGTTTTTTTCTATTATTCCATTTTGTTTCCAAAATTCTAATATTTCTTTTTCTAGTCCTGTAAAATTATTTTCTAAATTTGTATTTTTATACATATTACCTCCTAATTATATCCTATAATTTATTTCATATATGCAAAAAGAACAAACGTCATAGGACGAATGTTCTTTTATCCGTGGTACCACCTATATTTATTAGTTTTAACTAACCTCATTTCTTTTAACGTAAAGTTTAAACGTATTTTCCTACTATCATTTCTTTTTCAATTTATTTTAATTTTTTTCAGAAAATCTGCTCTAAGGTGATAATATATAGTTATTATCATATAAATCTTCCAGCATTTGATTTACTCTCTCTTATGTTTTACCTATATATCTTGTCCTCTTCATTGCATTTATTATTTTTACTATTATATTAAAAATTACCATTTTTGTCAATTAGCTTATATATTTTTTAATTTTTAATATATTTTCTATTTTCATTTTAATTTTAATTATTATTTTTAAATTTCAGTTTTTGATTTGTTAATAATAAAACTTAATGCTAAAGAGATAGCTAATACTATAACTGAATATATTGTAATTGTTTTTGCTATTTTTTCACTTGCTGCATCTTTTGAATCAGCTCTTTCATCTATTTGGAATATATCTAAATATTGCTTTTTAGGTTTAAGTTCTATATTTTCTTCTAATGTTAACGTATTTGCAATTGATCTAATTAATTCTTGTACTCCTTGTACATATGCTACCGGCTTTTTATTATTTGTTAAGTTTGGATATGCCATATCAGATATCATAAACTTTGATGAAAATGCAAGCATTTTAGATTTCTTACCATCTATATCTTTTGTAGATAATGTAGAAAGTGTATATTTTCCTTTTTCACCTTTTTCTACGATTTCTTTTTGCATATCTTCTGGGGTATAGTCTGCTATTAGCTTTGCATCTTCTGATGTTTCATATAGTTTATCAATCTTAACTTTTAAATTATCTAATTCATTTTGATCTAATATTTGGATATGTCCATTAAATAGTAATGGCATTACACTTACAGGATATCTTAATCCTATTATATCATTAAATGCATTTTCTATTGGCTCTGGTATTATTACAGCATTATCATATACAATTTTTGAATTTGTTTTTGGCTTATCATTCTTATTTGAAGTTTGTACTAATTCTTCATCTGTAACAGATACTAACATTTGTAGTCTTTTCTTTTCTCCTAAATCAAAAACAACTTTATCTAGTGGTATATTAATACCATATTCTTTTGTTAATTTTTCAAAGTTTTCTTGCTTTTCTTTCTTTTCTGTTGGTGCTTTAAATATTGCAAAATTACCACCATTTTTCATATATTCTTTTAAAACTTCTAACTCTTTTTCATTTAAGTCTCTTACTTGTTCTGCAATTATTATTCCTTTTATTCCTTTTAAATTTTCAATATTATCTGCTGATACATTTTTTACAATTCTACCTTTTAATTTTAAAGATTCTTTTAATACTGTATAATTATCTTTTGATTCCTTATCCCCATTAATTTTTAAATATCCTATAGTTGCTTCTTCATTTTTAAGTTTCATCACTTTAATGCCTTCTGCAATCTTATCATCTATTATATTTAATAAGTAATCTTCATTTTCTTCTTTTGGTATTAAACCATCTTTGATTACTGAAAAAGTATATAATCTTTGTTCTTCTTCATTATTTTTATCATTTTTTTCTTTTATGTATAATTGTTCACTTTCTAGCTTTTCGCTATCAGCATTTTTTAATTTAGTATAATGTATCTTATCTGTTATTCTATTTATTTCTTTTGCTTTAAGCTCAAATAATTCAGTTAAATTATCTCCATTATATATAATATCAATTTCCTTATCTAAATTGCTTAATTCCTTTTTTAAATTTTCTGATAATGTATATGTTTTATCTATGCTTGTATCAATTGATCCTATATAGTATTTATCATAATTTTTCATAATTGAAAAAGTTAAGTATGTAGCAATTATTAGTGATATTGGTATAATTATTTGTAATATCTTAGTTTTTTTAGATAATTTTTCCTTTCTGTCTATATATTTAACTTTCTTTTCATTTTTAATAACATTATTTCCAACAATGTGAAATTCATTTTCTTCTTCTATTTCATAATCATATATTATTTCATCATCTTTTTCTTTTAATCTATTATTTTTAATTTGTGCAATTCCTAAGTATATTAAGATTGCTAAATATACTAATTCGACTAAAAGTGATGATATTGGTAATATTTTTGAATTAAATGTATTCATATATACATTTTTAAAATCTAGGTTTCCCATCATTGTTA
>CABTXJ010000020.1 GCA_902488785.1 uncultured Eubacteriales bacterium
AAAAGAATTACTAGAAAAGAAGATAAAAGACTTAGAAGCAAAAGTTAAAACTTTAGAATCAGAAAAAGAAGCACTTGCAAAAGATGCAATGGATAAAAAAGAACAAGAACAAAAAGATAAAGAAAAAGAAGAAGATTCTAAAGAACCTGGAAAAGTTTCAGATGAAAATGTAAATAATAACAAACCTTCAATAAGAAATAATTCAATAAATAGTACAAATAAGAAAAACAATAGCAAGAATAATACAAGTGAAAAGAAGATACCACATGCAGGAGCAGGAAGCGTAATAATGTTAACAATAATTACAGTAGGAGCAATTGTATACACTAAAAAAGTTATGAGTAGGAAATAGTTGTAAGCAAGAAATAGTTTAAAATACAGAATATATATTTATACTATTCAATAATTTAATAACAATTTAAAAGTATGCGGGTTAGATTAATCTAACCTGCATACTTTGCTATTAAATGTATATAACAGCATATAACAGCATATAATTGCATATAGTTGTATATAATTTTGTATATTAATTAACTTGTTTTAACATATTTATCATATATTAACACGCAATATTGTATATTATAATGTATGCTATGTATATTAAAAAAAAGATAAGAAAGTATATATGAATTGAAGAAAATATATGTATATAATATGATAAAAATGTATAATTAAATTAAAACAGAGGAAGAAAAAATATAATGAAGATAACATTTTGTGGAGCTGCAAGGGAAGTTACAGGATCTAACTTCTTAGTAGAAGCAGCAGGTAAGAAATTTTTAGTAGATTGTGGGTTAATACAAGGACGTATGTCTGATGCAGAAAGAAATTATGATGATTTCATATACAATCCTCAAGATATAGATTTTATGCTATTAACACACGCACATGTTGACCATTCTGGAAGAATACCAAAACTTGTAAAAGAAGGATTTAAAGGTGATATATATGCAACTAAAGCAACAATAGAGCTAAGTGAGATAATGCTATTAGATACTGCACATATACAAGAAACTGAAGTAGAATGGAAAAATGAAAAAAGAAGAAAAAAGGGTGAAGTAGAACTAGAACCACTTTTTACTATAGAAGATGCTAAAGATTGTATGGTACAATTCAAAGAAATAGAATATATGGACATAGTTGAAATAGACGAAAATATACGTGTAAGATACAATGAAGCAGGACATATGCTAGGATCTGCAATTATTGAAGTATGGGTAACTGAAAATGGAAAAACTACTAAAACGGTATTTACTGGAGATCTAGGAAATAATGTAAGTACAATACTAGAACCTGCAATGCCAATAATTTCTGCAGATTATTTAGTAATGGAATCAACATATGGTTCAAGAAACCATGTAGGACAAGAAGACAATGAAACAAAGGCTAGAAATTTCATAGACATAGTAGCTAAAACACTTAAAAGAGGTGGTAATGTTGTAATACCATCATTTGCAGTAGGTAGAACACAAGAAATAATATATGAGATAAACAAGATAAAAGATAGGTTGGATTGCAAATTACAAAGAGACCAAAAGTTTTTAGAACAAATAGAGCTAATAGAAAATACTAAAGTATTTGTAGACAGCCCGCTTGCAATAAAAGCAACAGAAATATTTGCTAAAAATATTAATCTTTTAGATGAAGAATCAAGATTAAGGACAAAAAGAGGCGATGACATATTTGAGTTTTCAGGCCTAAAATTTACTGTAACACCAGATGAATCAAAAGCAATAAACTATGAAGAAGAACCAGTAATTATAATATCTGCATCAGGAATGTGTGATGCTGGAAGAATAAAACACCATTTGGTAAACAACCTATGGAATCCTAAAAACACAATACTATTTGTAGGATACCAAGCAACAAATACATTAGGAAGAAGATTAGTAGACGGTGAAAAACAAGTTAAGATATTTGGTGAAGACATAACTGTAAATGCTGAAATTGAATATATTGAAGGATACTCAGGACACGCTGATCAAACATGGCTTATGAACTTTGTATACTCATTTAGAGAAAAACCTAAAGCAATATTTTTAGTACATGGTGAAGAAGAATCACAACTAGTACTAAAAGCTAAAATAGAAGAAGAAATTGGTATAACTACATATATGCCATACTATGGAGACAAGTATAATATATCTGAAATAGTAACACATGAAGGAAAACTACACAAAAAAGGACCAGAAAGATTAAGAAAGAAAAAACTTGTATTTGCAGATAGGCTAAATGAATTATCTGGTGTAGTAAATAGGATGAGTGGTGAAGTAGAAAATAGTATAATAGGAGAAGTTGTAACAGATGAAACAAAAGACGTCGCATCAGAAGAACAAATAGATATGCTATATCATTTAGTAGATAAACTAGATGTATTCAAAGTAGAAATACTAAACCTAATAGAAAATGTAAAACTTGGAACAGGAAACAATGACGAAAAAATAGTAGGAGATATATTTAAAAGACATTACCCATTAATTATTGGACAAGATAAAGAAGGAAATTTAGTAATAGATAAAGACGGTTCAAAAGAGTTTTTTGAATACAAAAAAGAAAAAGAAAAACTAAAAAAACAGATAAAAAAAGATATAGAAAAAACGAAAAAAGATGATAAAGATGATAAAAAAGAAAAAAATGAAAATAAAAATCAAGAATCTTTAAAAAAAGAAGTAAGCAAGTTAGAAAAAGAAATAGAAGACTTAGAAAAAGAATTAGCAAAGGCTAATAAAAAAGGTAAAGCATAACAATAATAATTAGTAAAGGAATACAAGAAAATATGGAAAGTGATAAATACTATAATGATGCAATATATGGAAATGAAAAAATAACTGCAAGCTTAAATAGGAATGGAAAACTAATTAGACTATTTTATCCAAACCCAGACTATATGCAATTAATAGACTATTTTGATATTGTATTTAAGATAAACGATGAATATATATATAATGCATCAAATGATTTAACTTCAAAATATAATCAATATTTTAAAGAAAAAACAAATGTAGTAGTAACAGAAATCAAAAATGAAAATATTGGATTAGACATAGTGCAAAAAGACTTTGCATTAATAGATGAAAATGTATTAATTAGAAATTATGAAATAACTAATACAAAAGAAGAAGCAATTAGTATTATGCCAATACTTTCATCTAAGATAATGACAAGCCTTGCAAATGAAGCAGGCACTATGGTAAACGAAGATGCTTCTTCCCTTGTACAATACAATCATGAATATTCACTATGCATATTTTCTAAAGAAGATATCTTTAAAAAGAAGGTAAACAATAGTAATTTAGATATCGAAAATGGTGATTTTGATTATAGTCAGTATATTGGGCTATCACATGGATCTAGTATTTCATACAAGAAAAAGGAAATAGCACCTGGTGAAACAATAACCTTTACTATATACATATATGTAAACGAAAATAGTAGTATGAATGTGTTCAAAGATACTGAATTTGAAATAGTTAGAATAAAAAAGATGAACCCAAATGATAAGGAAAAAGAAGTTACTAGATATTGGGAGAAGTTTACAGACAAACATATTAAACATGATATATCAAAACTACCAGAAGATATGCAAAAAATATATATAAGAACAATACTACTTTTTGAAATACTAAGAAATAGTAAAACAGGAGGAATACCTGCAGCACTTGAAATAGACGAAGGTAAAACAAAATCAGGCAGGTACTCATTTGTATGGCCAAGAGATGCATACTATACTCTTAAAGCATATAATATATTAGGATTTGAAAAATACTCTGAAAAGTTCTTTGATGTATTTTTACAAAATACACAAAGCAGAATAGGAAGATGGGAGCAAAGATTCTATACTTCTGGATCACTTGCACCATGTTGGGGATACCAGATAGATGAAACTGCAATAGTAATTGTGCTTGCATATGAGCAATATATGTTTTCTAAAAACACAGAATTTTTGAAAAGAAACTTACAAATGCTACAAAATGCATACAAGTATGTATTAAACTATGTAAAAAAAGTAGTATATGAAAATGAAAAAACAAATACATTTGATCTATGGGAAAATTATGAAGGTGAAAGCACATATGGACTTGCAAGCTGTTATGCAGGGCTTGAAAGTATGAAAAATATATATGAAGTAATGATAGAAGAATTAAAAGATAACAGATTAAGAGTTGAACAAATGAGAAGAGAAATTAAAGAAATTGAGCCACTTTTAGTAGACCTAAAAAAGCATATAGAAGATAATTACTATAATGTAGAAAGACAAAGCTATGTAAATAATGTAGAGGAAAACAAGATAGATATAAGTACACTTTCACTTGTTACACCATTTAAGATATTTACTGAAAAAGAAAATAAGATAACAAATACTGTAGCAAATATAGATATGACACTTAAAACACATACAGGTGGATATATTAGATATGAAAATGATTATTACTTAGGAGGATACCACCCATGGACTATTGCAAATCTTTGGATGAGTATGTATAATGCTCAATGTAATGATTGGACAAAAGCAAAGGAAAACTTTAATTTCGTAGTTGCAACAGCAACAGAAAATGGATATATAGCAGAACAAGTAAATAATGAAACTATGAAAGCAGAATGGGTAATTGGATTACTATGGGCACATGGTATGTATATTTGTATGTTAGATAATATTATTAAAAATAACAAGTTAGATAAGGAAGATAAGGAATAAATGGCAAAAGGAAAAACAATATGGGTATGTTCAGAATGTGGAAATGAAAGCCCTAAATGGATGGGAAAATGCCCAGCATGTGGAGCATGGGATACATTCTATGAAGAAAAAAAGCAAGATACAAAACAAGTAAACAGATTCTCTGAAAACAAAACAAAAGATGATGTTGAAGTAATTAGGTTAAAAGATGCAAAAACAGGTAATTTTACTAGAATAACAAGTGGATATGTTGAAGTAGATAGAGTATTAGGTGGAGGATTTGTAAATGGATCTTTAACACTAATTGGAGGAGAACCTGGAATTGGTAAGTCAACTTTGATACTTCAAATGTGTGAAAATATAGCAAAAGAAGATAAGAAAGTTTTATACATATCAGGAGAAGAAAGTGCAGAACAGATAAAACTAAGAGCAGACAGATTAGGAGCAGATAGTGAAAACATATACTTTTTAGCAGAAACTGATATGACAATAATAGAAGAAAAAATAGAAGAAATAGAGCCTGATTTTTGTATAATAGACTCAATACAAACAATGTTTTCAAGTGAAATAACATCAGCACCTGGAAGTGTAAGCCAGGTAAGAGAAATAACTGCAAAGGTAATGAGAATATGTAAAAGACAAAATATAACAACTATAATTGTAGGGCATGTAACTAAAGATGGAAATATAGCAGGACCTAGAGTATTAGAACACATGGTAGATACAGTACTATACTTAGAAGGTGAAAGATATTTTGTATATAGGATGCTTAGAACACAAAAAAATAGGTTTGGATCAACAGATGAAATTGGTATGTTTGAAATGACAGAACAAGGCCTTATGGAAGTATCTAATCCGTCTACAGTACTTTTAGAAGAAAGAGATGAAGATATAATAGGAACTGTAATTGCACCATCACTTGAGGGAACTAGAACAATATTAATAGAACTACAAGCACTTACTACAAGAACAGCATTTGGAATGCCAAGAAGAAGTGCATCTGGAATAGATTATAATAAGCTTAACCTACTTATTGCAGTAATAGAAAAATATTTAAAAATACCACTATCATCACATGATGTATATACAAATATAGTAGGTGGAATTAGGGTAAATGAACCTGCAATAGATTTGGCAATAGCAATTGCAATAATATCTAGCTACAAGAATAAGCATATAGCAAGTGATACAGCAATTATTGGAGAAGTGGGACTAACTGGTGAAGTTAGAAATGTATCAATGATAGACAAGAGAATAAAAGAGATAGAAAAGCTAGGATTTAAAAAGATAATAATACCATATAGTAATTATAGCAGTATAAAAAATAAGAAATACAATATGGAAATAATATATGTAAAAAATATTACAGAAGCAATTAAAAAATTAGGATTATAATGTATAAGCTAAGATAGCTAAAAGCTACTTGGCTTTTTTATATAATTATATTTTATTATCTTCTTGACGTTTACATAAAATAAATGTATAATAATAACGTACTAAATATAAAGGAGGTATTAATCCTATAACTAAAATTAGTAAAGGAGAAGAAAAAGCTTGTAATTAAATTAAATTAAGAAGTAAAAATAAAAGTAAAGAAATAATAAAAAAGTCAAAAATAAAATGTTATTAAAAAAGTAAATAAAGAAACGTATTAAGAAAACAATAAGGAGATATTTATGAAAAATAATAATAACAGAGAAAATGAAAACAAAGAATATATAATTGAAGAACTTCATGTAGAACCAGAAAATATTGACTTAGTTCTTGAGACAATGGACAAGTATGGTGATAACAGATGGTGGCTAGAAGATGATATTAGGAAAAAAGCATATTATCAATTTAGTGAAAATATACTTTTAATTGATTTTGATACCTTCATTAAAGGTATAAGCGAATTACTAGGCAGAACTGTAACAATGCTTGGGCTATTATATGATATAACTCAAGAAGAGTTAGATAAAAAATATAATGAATTTTTTGCAAAAGATTCATTTTAATAAAAGAACATCAGTATAGGCTGGTGTTTTTTTAATGTATATATATCAATATACATATTAATACATAATTACATATATATTATTTTTATCTTTTTTAATAAATATAGAAAAAACAAAATATATAATTTAAGATATATTATATAGATTATTTTTTAATAAGAGATTAAAATAATAGAGTGCTAAAAATAAATTAATAAAATGTAATTAATACTAAAGATAAATTGAGGAGAATAATAAATATGTATATATTTAATAAGTTAACAGTTATACCAAAATTACCAGATAATATTAAAGGGTTAAATGAAATAGTAAGTAATGTATGGTGGTCTTGGAACACAGAATACTTAAAACTATTTAAAATGATTGATGTAGATTTATGGAATGACGTTTTAAAAAACCCATATAAGTTTTTAAAATTAGTAGAGCAAGAAAAATTAGAAGCAGTTTCAAATAATCCAGATTTTATTAAAGAATATGAAAAGGTATATGAAAATTTTAAAGGATATATGAACAAGAAAGATACATATTATGCAAAAAAACATCCTGATATGAAGGATAAGCAAATTGCATATTTTTCTGCTGAGTATGGTTTAGATGAAACAGTGCCATTATACTCAGGTGGACTTGGAATACTTTCAGGAGATACATTAAAATCTGCAAGTGATCTAGGACTTCCACTTGTAGCTATAGGGCTTATGTATAAAGAGGGATATTTTATGCAACATATTGATGCATATGGAAACCAAGTATCTAATTATGAAAAATTAGACACTAAAAACATGCCAATATTACCTGTAACTGATGAAGAAGGAAATGACATAAAAGTAGTTGTTAAAATGGAAGATAGAGATGTTACAGTTAAATTATGGCAAATTAATGTAGGTAGAGTAAAACTATACCTACTAGATAGTGATGTAGAAGAAAATAGTGAAGAAGATAGAAAATTAACACATAGATTATACGGTGGAGATAGGTATATGAGATGTGCCCAAGAGATGATTCTTGGAATGGGTGGAATAAAGGCATTAGAAAAATTAGGATATAATCCTAATGTATATCATATGAATGAAGGACACTCTGCATTTCTAATAATAGAACTTGCTAAGAAGTTAATGAAGGAAAGAGAAATATCATTTGATGTTGCAATGGAAATTGTAACAGCAAAAACAGCCTTTACTACACATACTGCAGTACCTGCAGGAAATGATATATTTAATATTGACTTAATTAAAAAAATGTTTCAAGGAGTACCAGAAGAGCTAGGATTAAGTATGGAAGAGTTCCTAAAACTAGGAATGTGTCCGAATGCTAAATTTGAAACAGGATTCAATATGGGAGTATTTGCACTTAAATACTCAGGTATAAAAAATGGAGTAAGTAAGTTACATGGGGCTGTATCTAGAGCATTATTTACTGATGTATGGCCAAATACAGCAGATGATGAATCACCAATTACACATGTAACTAATGGTATACATACAACAACATGGCTAGCTCCAGGACTTAAAGAATTATATAACAAATATTTCCCTGCATTTTGGCAAGATGAAATATGGAAAGATGAGATATGGCAAAATGTGTATAATATACCTAATGAAGAGTTATGGGATATACATAGAGCATATAAGAAGAAGCTAATTAGAGAAATTAAGAAAAATGTACGTCAAAAGATGATGAGAAATGGTGAAAGCTATGAAGAAATTGCAAAAACATTAGGACAAATATCAGAAAATGACCTACTTATTGGATTTGCAAGAAGATTTGCTACATACAAAAGAGCAACAATAATATTTGATGACTTAGAAAGATTAACACAAATACTAAATGATCCAAATAGACCAGTAAGGCTAATATTTGCAGGTAAAGCACACCCTGCAGATGTTGAAGGACAAAATCTTATTAGAAGAATACATGAAGTATCTAAAATGCCACAATTCAAAGGTAAGGTAATACTGCTTGAAAACTATAATATGGGAATATCTAGATATCTAATATCTGGTACAGATATATGGCTAAATAATCCAAGAAGACCTATGGAAGCTTCAGGTACAAGTGGTCAAAAGGCATCAGTAAACGGTGTAGTAAATTTTAGTGTACTAGATGGTTGGTGGGCTGAAGGATATACAAAAACAAATGGATACTCAATTGGTAAAGAAGGAAAATATGAATCAGACGAAGAACAAGATAGGATTGATTCAATAGATATTTATGAACAATTAGAAGGAAATATAATACCTACATATTTTGAAAAAGATAAAAATGGAACAAACAACAAGTGGATACTAGTTATGAAAAATAGTATTGCAACAACTGGTGGAAAATATTCTACATCTAGAATGGTAATGGATTATTTAGAAGACATATATATGCCACTTATGGTAAAATCTGAAAAATACTTTAAAGACTTAGAAACAATATTTGAATATATTTCATGGAAAAAAGATGCATATAATTTCTGGGATAAGATTGAAATAGAAGAAGTAACAAAAGAAGATGCAAGTGCTATTAATGCAGGAGGATGCATAAAAGTAGCAATTAATGTAAAATTTGGAAATATACAAAAAGAACATGCTAAAGTTGAAAGCTATGTTGTTAAATTAAATGGCGAAAGAATTGAACATATTGAAAATGTTGAATTAAAAGAAGTAAAAGAAAACGAAAATGGTTCATATACATATGAAGGAAATATCTGTGTAAGAACTGGTGGAAATTATGCATACACATATAGGGTTGTACCAAAACATGAAATGGCATTTGATATAGCTAATATGGACCTTGCAAAATGGTATACTAAAAAAACTGAATAAAAAGTAATGACTAAAACTAAAACAAAATAAAACTAAAACTAAAACTAATATTAATACTAATACTAAATAAGGATAGGAATAATTAGGAGAAAATAAGAAAAATGAGAGGTAAAAAAACAAATATTACTATTGGTATAGTTAATATACTATTAGGAATAGCATTTATATTATACACATACATATTTAGTACAAAAGCACCAACTTTTACTAGATATAATAATCAGATATTCGGAATGATTAAAACAGTTCTTTTAGGAATACTTTCAGGGATATCAATTTTAAATATAATATATGCAATAATTAATATTAAAGAAGGGCATATTTTCATATATTACATAATGATGCTATTTAGCTTAATACTATTTATTGATATATCATATTACTACACAATACCTACAATACTTTCAGGAATACTTCTAATACTGCATATTAAAAAAAGTAATTTTATAGAAAAAGACAGTAACCTAGTTCTAACACTAAACAGACTTTTGTATTTAGTAATCATAGGGGCAATAGCCCTTATGTTCCTATACAAACCATTATCTAATTATGCAATGGAACGAGAAAGTGTAAATCTTGTAAAATATGATGAAGAATTTTTTAAATATGTATCACCAATAGAAAATGAGGATATATATATTAATATTAAAAAAGATGGAAAGTTTGGATATATAAATAGTAAGGGTGAAGAAAAAATAGCATTTAAATACAATTATGCAACACCATACTATAAGATAAAGTCATTTGATAAAGAATTTGAAGTAGCGGCAGTTGCAGATGATAATGTAACACATGTAATTATGAAAAATGGAAGAGAAGTAATGTCATATAATTCAGAGTATGAAAATGAAAATTACTTACCTAAACTAAAAGAATTTGAAAATGTATTAAAAGAAACAATGCACCAAAAAGATCCAAAACCTGAAACTACAAAAGATCTTACATATTTTGAAAAAAGAAGTAGGATAACACCTGAAACAAAAGAAGAACAAGAGTTAAAAGAAGAAGTTGGATATACATATATGTTTGATTTTTCAAAAAGATATAATATTTTAGTTACAGAATCTAGTATGGGTAATAAGACAATATACAAAATATGCCCAAAGGGTAAGGTAAAAGAAGCAAAAGAATTAGACATAGACAACCTATTATATGATGAAGATGGATTATATGTATTTAAAAATGGATATCTACCATACTATTCAGTGGCAAGAAATGTGCAAGGCTGGATTACAAAAACTGGTAAAAAACTAAATGTTGAAGGAAAAGTACAAATATTAGATATTGAAGAAGATAGACTACTTGTTAGAAACTTTAACAAAAACACTGTTAATTTCATAGACTTTGATGCAAAACAGATAGGAGAAACATACTCTGAAGTAATTAAAGATCAAGATAGGTATATAGTAAAAGATTTGCAAGGAAAATGGAATGTATTAGACAAGGGATTAAAGCCAATACTTCAAAATACATATGACCTATTTGATGCAACACTTTTAAACCAAGGACTATATATTTTTGCAAACCTAGGTGAAAGACTACAATTTAATGATTATGGTTATGTAAAAATAGACCATATAATAACAAATAGAGATTGGAAAACAATAGCTACAGATATTAATTATATATACAATGTATATAATAGGTATAATGGAACAGATGAAAAGAGCTATGTGGAATTTGTAGATAGCCTTAAAAAGCCAAACATTTCTGTATTAAGTGATAAGTTCTATGAAAGCTATATACAAAAAAATAGTAAAGAAGAAGTAAAAAAAGAAAGAGCAGAAAAAAATAAATAAAAAACAAAAGAATAAACAATGATTAGATAATAAAGTAATAGAATAATAACAATAATAGCTTAAAAATGCATCATAGAAATATGGTGTATTTTATTATGTTAAAAATGTAATGAAAATAGCTATACATCTTGATTTTGCGGGGGGGGGG
>CABTXJ010000021.1 GCA_902488785.1 uncultured Eubacteriales bacterium
CTATATGTTGCTATCTTATTTGCTTCTTCTTTAGTTATATCATATTTAGTTAACCCTGAAAATATACTTACTGTAAGTTTACCAATTGTTTTAAATATTACTATATATATTATATATATTTGTATAAAACTAACTAGTGTAATTATTAAAAATATCAAAAAACCATTTTTAGAAAGTTTAATTACTTGCATTAATGCTTCTCTTGATTCTTTTGAATCAAAATTATATGTTATAGGTTTTGTATTTTTTACAAATATAATTACATTTTCTTTAGTCAAAAGAGTTATTTTATCATATTTTGTATTAGGATCATTTAGCACATTTTCATTTTCTTCTATTATTTTAGAAAGTTCTATTTGTCTTGTGTCAAATATAACAGCAGTCTTATTTTTTTCTATAACATGTTCAGTTCTTTTATCATTATCATATGAAAATCCACTTTCCGTGTTTTGTAATTTTTCAAATATTTTTTCATTTGAAATTAATTCTACTTCACTATTTTTATTTCCAAAATTATATAATAAAGCTGATAAAATTAAAGATAAGACAATTAATATTATTGTCATATATTTTTTATGACCATTATCTGTTTCTGTTATTATATCATTTGAATTTTTTATATCATATATACTACGTTTAAATTTATCTAAAAATGTAGATCCTTTTTTTAATGCAGCATTTGTAACTTCATTTTTTACTTTTTCTGTTATAATATTACCGATATTTCCTATATTATCTTTATTATTATTGTTACCATTATTATTATTATTTTCCATATATTAAATCTTCCTATTTATTATTTTTATATCTAAAATACATTTAAATATTATTTTCTTTTAAATATACCAAGTATCTTACCTAATGCTCCACCATATTTCCTATTTGTTTTTTGTCCCCACATAAAGAATTTGTATGTTAAAGGCTTAATTGGTAAATATACTTGTCCTACAAACTCGGTAAAGTCTGCATTAAATCCTTTTTTAAACCTATATAATCCATATTGTGGATGATCTTTTTCCCCCTCTATTACTCCTGGTACACCTCTAAAGTCATATATATCTGCTCCATATTCTTTAGCATATTTAATACCATTCCATTGTAATAGGTAATTTGGCATTAAATTTCTTTTTGTATTAGAACTTGCACCATATAGGTACCATACTTTGTTACCATATGTTATTAATATTATTCCTGCAATTACATCTTCTTCATGTTTTGCCATTAATAGTTTAAAATGTTCTTTTCCCATATAGTCATGCATTTTTTCAAAGTATTCTAAATTTCTAATTCCAAAATCATCTCTTTTTCCAGTTTCTTCCATTATTCTTTGAAAATCTTTTAAGTCCTCTTTTGTACCTTCATATATTTCTACACCTTTTCTTTTTGCATATCTAACATTATATCTTGTTTTTTGGTGAAATTCTTTAAGCAATTGTTCTTCTGTTTTTCCTTCTAAATTTAATCTAAATACAAATCTTGGATTAATTTGATCTTTAAAACTTTTTGAATTATCGTCTATCTTATATCCTAAGTCTTTTGCAATCTTCTTAAATTCTGTATCTTCATCTAAAATATCAGGTTCCATAAGTATTGCCATTGCATTTTCTTCTTTAGCAATTTGCTTCATTTGCTTTGTTAAGTCTTCTAATACTTTTCTATCATGGCTATCACATACAGGTCCTCTTGCTACATATATTATAGTTCCTACAAGTTTTATACTTCTAATCCATAGTAGTACTCCACCTACAATTTTGCCTTCTTCATTTCTTGATACAACTAGTCTTTTTCTCCAAAATTCTTTTAAGTTAGACCACTCAACAGATTGTTGAAAATTACATTTCTTTGTTTGAAGTAAGAAGTCTTTGTATTCTTTTGCTAAATTTTCGTCTATTCCTTCTGGTATTTTTTTGCTTAAATCATTTGTATTATCCATTTTTTTCTATCCTCATTTCATCTTTTTCGTCTATTACTATATATCCCAAACTATTTAACTCATCTCTTAACTTATCAGATAATTCATAGTCTTTTTCTTTTCTTGCCTTTTTTCTTCTATCTATTATTTCTTGTATATCTTCTGGAAGATCAGATATTTCTATTTTTTCATTATATTCTTTTAATGAATTATTAAATATTTTTTCATCAGAAAGTTTTAGTCCTAGTATCTTATCTACTTCATCTAAAAATTCACATATCATATTGTCTGGTGAATATTTTGCTACTTGCCATACTATTCCAAGTCCTTTAGTTACATTTAAATCATCATATATTGCATTATAAAACTCTTCTAATTTTTCAGAAACTATTTTCTTAGTTAATTTTGCATTTTTAGATTCTAATATTTCTTCTTGTTTCTTTTCTTTTGCATTTTTAGATTCAAAATATAATTTTCTTAAATTAAATAATGAATCTTTGCTTGCTTTAAGTGCATCAAATGTAAAATTCAAAGCAAGCCTATAACTTGAAGAAAATGTAAAATATTTAAAATCTAATGCATTAAATCCTCTTTTTTCTAAATCAGATATTGTATATGTATTTTGAAGACTTTTACTCATCTTTCCACCATCTATTCTTAAAAACCCTGAATGCATCCAATATTTTGCAGGTAAACTATTTGTATTTGAATGTCCTTTGCTTTGTGCTATTTCATTTTCATGATGTATATGAATATGATCTTCACCACCTGTATGAATGTCAAAATGGTTTCCTAAATATTCTTCAGACATTGCACTACATTCAATATGCCATCCAGGATATGATTTTCCAAAAAAGGAATCCCATTTCATAATATGATTTTCAGGGGCTTTAATCCATATTGCAAAATCTGTTTCATTTCTTTTTTCTTTATCAAATTCTATTCTTGCTCCTGCAATTTGTTCATTATTATGAACTGATAATACACCATATTTATCTAATTTTGATGTATCAAAATATACTGTATCTTCTGTTTCATATGCATATCCATTTTCTATAATTTTTTTAACATATTCTTCCATTATCTTAATATTATCTGTAGCCCTAACTATCTTTTCAGGTCTTGATATATTAAGCTTTTCCATATCTTCTAAAAATATTTTTTCATAATATCTTGCAATTTCAAATGGTGATTTTTTCTCTCTTCTTGCCGCTTTTAACATCTTATCTTCGCCATAGTCACTATCTGATACTAAATGCCCTACATCTGTTATATTCATAACATGATTTAGACTATATCCAGCTTGTTTTAATGTTCTTCTTAATAGATCAACAAAAAGGAAATATCTGAAATTCCCTATATGAGCATAGTCATATACTGTAGGTCCACAACTATATATACTACATATTCCTTCTTTTATTGTTTCTAACTTCTGTTTTTCTTTTCCATATGTATTATATATATAAATGTCCTTTTTTTCTTCCATCTATTTCCTCCAATATCATCTTTTTATATTATATTTAATTTTCAGGTTTTTTAGGTTTTTCTGGTGGCTTTCCACCATCACCTGCTCCAGGTTTCTTATTGTCTTCTGGTTTTTTATTTCTTTCTTCTTGTTCTTGTTGTTCTCTTTTTCTCTTTTCCTCTTCTTCTTTAGCTTTAGCTTCTGCCTCTGCTTTAGCCTTAGCTTCTGCTTCCTCTTTTGCTTTTTTACCAGGTGCATTTGAATATGAAGTTGGCTTCCTATATGCAGAATCTTCTGTTCCACCTTCTGGTTGATCAATAAATCCTCTAGTTGCTCTATTTTCAGGAAGTGTATCATCTGTTGCAAGTAGTCCGTCTATTGTACATATTTCTGCTGTTACGTGTTTATCACATTTTCCTGTAGGTTCTGTACCTTTTACAAAATATTCTTTGTATACTCTGCTTCCTCTTGCATCACTTGAACATGATCCTGTAGGAAGTTTACCTGATACATTGCATACATTTACTTCTACTATTCCGTCTGGCTTTTCAAATCTCAAATTCTTATTATCTTTATGATATTTTTTAAGTATTGCTGAAAATATTTGTCCTGCAGGGTTACCAGAGAAGTACACTGTTTCTGCTTCATCAAATCCATACCATACTGCACCAGTATATTTTGGTGAGAATCCGCATAACCATCTATCTACATCATCATTTGAAGTTCCTGTCTTTGCTCCAACATCTACTCCACTTATACTACAATATGGTGCTGTTCCACCAGGTCTTACTACTGTTAGTAATATATCTTGTGCAATGAATGCATTTTGTTTTGAAAGCACTCTTTTTGCTTTGGCATCTGGCTTATATATTTCTTCACCCTTTTGATTTTCTAATTTAGTTACAAAATGTGGTTTTATATATTCACCATTATTTGCTATTGCTTGATATGCACCTACTGCATTTGTAACTGTTGCACCTTGTGTAAGTCCTCCAAGTGCTAATGCTCCTAAAGTCTTATCTTGTTCTACAACAGGTATATCTACAGATTTCAAATAATTATATGATGTTTCTATTCCAATTTGTTGAAGTGCTTTTATATTTGGTATATTTTGTGATAACTTTATTGCTTCTCTTATTGTCATCCACCCTTTAAATCTTCTAGTATAATTTTTTGGATCCCAACTACCTATCTTAAATGGTGCATCATTAAATGTAGAAGCTGCTGTTAATTTTCCTGATTCTAATCCTGGGCATACTACTCCTATTGGTTTCATAGAAGATCCCATTTGTCTTTTTGTTCTAGTTACCCTATTCCAATCTCCTCTAGTTATTTTAACACCTTCTTCACCTAATCCACCTACTGCAGATACAACTGCTCCTGTTTCATTATCTACAAATATTGCTGCAGCTTGAGAATGTTTACCTTTGTTTTTTCTAGATTTTTTGATATATCTATCTTTTTTCATCTCTTCTTCTGCTATATTTTGTAAGTCAGTTTTTTGTGTTGTATATATCTTATATCCGCCTGAATATATTTTCTTTTCTGCAATATCTGGTGACATATTTTTTACATCAACTAAGGCATCTATTGATTCTTGAATTGCAGCATCAACTATATATGAATATTTGACAGTACTTTGTGCTAAACTTCCTTGTTTAAACTCTAATCCTTTTTCCGCTTTAGATACAGCTTCATCATATTGTTCTTTTGTTATTTTTCCTAATTCCAACATTTTTCCAAGAACAGTTTTAACTCTTGTTTTAATTCTTGAATCTACTGCTTCTTTTCTTTTATTAAAATCTTCTTCACTTTCATCATCTTTTTTAGTAATAAAAGGATTGTAATTTGCTGGTATATGGTTTATACCTGCCATGTATGCAGCTTCTTCTAATGTTATATCTTTAGGATTTTTTGAGAAATAATAATCAGATCCTAAAGCTATACCATGAATATTATTTCCTCCAACATATATTAGATTTAGATATAGTTCCATTATCTCATCTTTTGAAAGCAAATCTTCAATTTGTCTTGCTCTTACCATTTCTCTTACTTTTCTTTTCCAATTTCTTTCATCATCTTTTGTCATATTCTTAACTAACTGCTGTGTTATTGTACTACCACCATATGATGAAGATCCTCTTTTTATTACATAGTTTGCTACAGCACCTATAGTTCTTTTAGGATCTATTCCTCTATGATTATAGAATCTTTGATCCTCAATTGCTATAAATGCATTTGGTATAAATTCAGACATTTCTGAAAGCTTCATTACTTTTCTTTTTTCATCAAGTGATAATGTTGCAATCTGTGTTCCTTCACTATCAAAAACTTCTGTATTTTGATTTTTAAGTAATAAGTCTTCATTAGACACCCTATATTCTTTACCTACAGAAAAGAAAACATAAGCTATCATTGCTATACCAAGTAATATTAATATAAGAATAATATCTATAAACTTTCTTAACTTTCCTTTTTTCTTTTTAGCATTATTATTTTTTTTACTATTTGTTTTTTTATTATTTTGTTTATTATTACTTTTTTTCTCGTTTATTCTAGATCTGTTATATCTTTTTTTACTCATTTCAAGATCCTTTACACTTTCATTTGAATATTGTCCATTACCTTTTAAATAATTATAATCCGCCTCATTGGTTCTTAATGGATTTACATACATGTCAGAATAATCACGATTACTATTATATACAGTATTCGTAACTCCTTCTTGATATTTTTGCATTTGTTCAGCTCTTTTTGCTATTCTTTCTTGTCTTTCTTTTCTTCTTCTATCTCTTTCTTCTTTATCATTATAATTACTCAAAATGAAGTATCTCCTCTAATTCATATTTTAATATATTATATTACATATTTGCCTAAAAATAAAGTAAGCAACATTATATTATCATAAAATAATATATTTTCAAAATTAAATAAAAGAAGCATTAATAGCTTCTTTATTATACTAAATATTTAATTATATTTTAATATTCTCCTTCTTTTATATATGTTATTTCTCTTATATTATTTGTATTGTCATAGTATAGAACATTTTTTCTTTTAAATCGTGATTTTCCAAATAATTCTGCAAAATTTGTAATACCATTTTTTAAAATTTTTTCCATATCAAGTGTTATATATTTTTCTTCCTTTTTTATATTATTTTCTTCTTCTTTTTCCTTTTCTTCTCTACTTAAAGACATTGGATTGTATTTTTCATTTAGCATCAAAATCTTAACTGTTATTTTCATATAATCGTTTTCATTTATATTTTCATTATCACTATTACTTTTATTTTTGTTTTTATTAAATAATTTTTTATCTTTTTCATGTTCTTCAATTATTCTATCTGTTTCCACTTTATCTTTGTTTTTTCTATTTATATTATCTATCTTATTCATAACAGTAATTAATTCAACACCTGATAATATTTCATTATATGAAAGTATTTCTTTTGTATCTAGATTATATGTATTATATTTTTTAAATACATTTGAGTAATTATATGCAAAAATTGCAATAGCAATTATTGCTACTACAATTATTGTTGTAATTATTATAAAAAAATTTGTATTGTGATTTTTTGTCATATTAATTCCTTTAACTATTTTTACATAGATTCATATTTAACTATATATGTTATTTTTCTTATTCTTCCATCATCTGCTGTTTTGATACTATTTAAATCAATTTTAACTACTGCTCTTTTTTTAGGATCATTTTCTTGTACATTAATTGTTGTATCTTGTATTAATTTTTTATAATTTTTAGATATTTTAGTTTTTCTTCCATATCTTGTATCAAAAAGTGAATCTAATGTGTATCTACCTTCTGGTGTGATTATTGTTATATCTACTAATTTTTCTCCATCATCTACTTGCCTTTGTGCTAATAGGTTTTGGTTTTGTGCATAATGTATAACAGTAATTAAGTCACCCATATATGTATTTTCACCTCGTTTTAATTTGCCATCTGCACCATTTACCATAAGCAGTGTATTATTAAAACTAGTAACTTCTATATTCTGATTTCTGTTTAATACTGCAGTTGTGCTCCCACTTAAATTTGTATAAAAATATACCCAAAGTGATAATATTAAAATACCAATAAATATTGCTCCTGCTATAATTAAAGCACGACTTGCATTTTCCATATTTTACCTTTCTTATGTATTATATTACTATATTTCTTCAAAATGGATTTCAGATATACATCCTACTCTTCCTTTTGTTTCATCTTTATTATATACAACATTTGTACATCTAAATATTCTTTTTTTAATATCTCCAGCAAGTGTTGTTATATGTATTCTTGTCCAAGTTTCATTACTATTTTTATCTTTAGAAAAATTTAAATTTTGTATTGTTAAAGAAGGATACTTAATAATCTTTCTTATAGCAACATCATTACTTTTTCCAAGTGTAGCAGTACTTAATACTATTTCATTTGCCATAAAATCTTTTTTTAGTCCATTGATTGAAAGTACTTGACTAATAGGCATATTCAAAATTCCTAAAGATTTTAATGCTTCTTTTTCGTCTTGATTACTTGTTGCATCGCCCAATGTTACATTTGATTTAAGCAAATATGTTGAAGCACTTCCAACTTTAACTTCAGTATGAATATCTGGATCATATGCATATGCATCTACTGATGTTTCAAGTGGTTGTTTTAATTTTACCGTAAGTTTTATTGCTTGTGCTTCAAGGCCTGCGTCTGATCTTGAAAAAAATTTACCATTTGTAATTTCCCAATGTCTTGAATTAACATTTTGACTATACACCCTATTTATACAAGAAATAACATCTGTACCATACATTTGTTTTTTATTAAATGCTTCATAATTCGCATTAAACTCTGCAACTTCTCTTGCTGCATCAACTGAAGCTTTTGTTTCAGAATATGGTTTTGCCTTATTTATTGTATATACAATAACAGATACTATCAAAATAGCAAGCAGCATTCCTCCTGCTATTCTAAGTGCATTTGCTATATTACTGCTCATAGATTATCCTTTCTATACTTTTTAGCTTAGCCCTCCATTTTTAGTTGCTGATTTTGACATTTCTTCAAGTGCTTCGCTCATACTTGTTACACCGATTCCCATCATAGGTACGATTAAGTATCCAACAAATAGTACCACCATTGGTGTAAATCCAATCATTTTTCCCATTCTAGATTTTCTTTCAATTAATCTTTCATTTGATTCTTTTCTCTTATCCTGATAGAAGCTTCTTTCTGTATCTAGTTCGTCAAATGCTTCTCTTATTGGTATTTGATCAACTGCTGCTTGAAGACTTTCTACTATTCTAATAAATTGTGAATATGTCACATCGTTTTTTAATTCTTCTAGTGCCTCATAACCACCTGCTTCAAAGTTATTAACGCATTTAGATATTGGTTCTCTAAATATATTAGAATATCTTTCAAGCCATTCTAATATCATTTCAACATTTACTCTTTCTATTTTCATAAGCATGAGTATAATTGTATGATATTGCATTACTTCATTTTCCATTTCAAGTTGTCTCATCTTGTATTGGAATTTCATTAATATTTCTGGAATATAATATGCAAGGAATGCAAATGAAAATGCAATTAACAATTCAAACCAAGAAAATTTTTCTCTCTTTACTGTTTCAACTTTTTTATTAACAGTTTTTAATTCTTTTTCAAAGCTCTGATCATCTAATGATTTATATTCTTTTTTTCGTTTCATTATTTTTTCAACATCGTCTTTTGATGGTTCTGGATGCCTTCTAAATGCTTCATTAATTAATTTATTATGTTCTTGTGTCTTTTTTATTGCAGCTTTCTTATCTACATTACCCATTGTACCTAATAGGTTGTAGTCTGCTGTTGGTTCATTATATACATAATCAAGTGCTGTTCTATGTGCCCACAAAAACAATAATATTGATACTATGAATGCTAAAATAAAGTATGTTATCTTAGTTACATATAACCACTCCAATTTTAGATTTGATGCACTATCTTTAAGCATTTTAATTTTTACTCTGTACTCTTTTGTTTTAGGTTTTGGTATAAATAGGTCAACAAATTTTTTAATTGGTTTTTTCTTGTATAACTTATTTTGCCATGGATCTGATGTCATTTGTGCATTTGTAAGTCTACCATTATCTTTTAACTTTCTAACTAAAACATATGATATTGTAGTTAAAAGTACTAAAAATACTTGCATCAAAAATCCAATTCTACCTTCATAAAATTGCTTTGTGAATCCGAATGTTTTTACTGCCCATCCTTTAAGTGGTTCAATAAATAATACTGGAACAAGTGCTATAACAGATAATGATTGAAACATATAATCAAGCTTATCTCTTTTTAGTATTTCTATTTGCATCTCTTGTGTTATATTATTTAAATTTTTAAGATATAATGATGCACCATTTTCGTCTTTTCTATCACCAAATTCTCTTGTAAGATATGATATTCCTGCAAACTCTTTTAGGAAGTCATTTGGAGCAATATCATAGTATTTTTCAAGTTCTGTTTCTGGATCATCAGATAATAGTATTTCGTGAATTCTTTCACCTTGTCTTGAAACTTCTGGTAATTCATCATTTTGTGAAACTTCATATATTGCTTCTTCAACCATATTATATTCGTGATATGCATGTCTCATTTCTGCAAAGAATTCTAATTGTTCTTTTAATAATTGATTTTCAGCTTTATCGACAGAACCAGATATTAATGTTTCTAAGAAGAAAACTAGTAATAATAAAAGGGTTGACATTAAAAGCATATTACCTTTTGTCATTTTAATTATTAAAATTGATGTGATAAAAATTATAGGTAAAGCTTTTGCCATTATTTTAGCTGTTTGTGTCCTAGTTAAGTATTCATCTCCTAAATTAATAATTTCAATTCTTTTTCTTAGTTTTTCTGTATATCTTTTTATACCTGGTATTTGCATACAAACTAGGTATACTTTTTGATAAAATATCTCCATTGAAAATGTTTTTGCTTTAGTTCCTTGAACCAAATCAACAAGATATTTTGTTCTTTTTCTGCTGGCTTTTTTCTTTAAGTTAAAATACACAATGACAATTGTTAAAAAGCCTACTCCAACTATTCCAATTAGTAATTTTAAAATAGTATTTGAATCCACTATGTCCTCCTAGTTTATTTGCTATTTCTTTTTTTTATATTTTTTATTTTTAAATTTTTATATTTTAGTACTTTAATCTTATATTCTTTAATCTTTTCTTACTATAAAATATATTTTATTTATTTGTTTTCTTCTTATTTATTATTTTATTTTAATTTAAAACTCTTCTATCATATCTTCTGTATCTATTCCTGGCATTTTAGGTGGTGTTATATTCCATATCTTGTATATAAAATTATCAAACTTAGATATGTCAGATGTATCCATGTTGTTTCTCATCTCTTTTATATTGTCTTCAGATATTGGATTTGGGAAAATATATCCAGTATCTTTAAATTCCATTACATTCCTATACTTATATAGTTCTGCATTTGTTGTTTTAGAAAAATATATTGTAGCATTATCTATAAATTTATCTAGTTTTCCTTCAAGTGTTTTTTCATTTCTATGATCAAATGTATACTCATTTTTTTCTTCAACTGGTATACATTCTGTAATTCTTTCTATGTATCTTCTACCATTAAAGTCTTTAACTAAGTGTATGTCAAAGTTTAATACTCCAACAACCTGTTCTGCTGCTGTTTTTTCATCATTGAACATACCTATTTTAAGTAATGAGTTTCTAAGTGCCATTACTAAGTTTGGAAAAGTCTTAGCGTGGTGGGTAAA
>CABTXJ010000022.1 GCA_902488785.1 uncultured Eubacteriales bacterium
AAGAAAAGAAAATATTAAAAACTTAGCTAGCAAAGCAGGTATATCATATACTGAAGAAGGTAGAGAAGTAGTTAAGGTAAACAACAAAGAAGAAAGCAAAGAAGACAAAAAAGAAGATAAAGAATAATAGCTAGAAAATAATAACTAAAAATAGTAACAAGAGTTAATTTGTATAAGCAAATATATGAAAGAGCCGAAAGGCTCTTTTTGTATGGAAAAAAGATTCTTTAATAATTACTTTAGATAAAAGTAATTAATAATATTAATATGTTGTTTAAAAAGCATAATGGAAATGATAAGATAGATTTAAGAAAGAGAATGGAAAAAGAAAAAAACAATGAAAGGAAAATGTATGAACATATCACAAGAAGAAAGAGAAAAAATGCTAATGCTATTAAGCAAGATAAAATAAGAAAAAAAAGAAGACAAAGATGTAGTGATTGCATTAAATGAAATAGAAAATGAAATAAAAAATATTAAATATGGACTAATGTGGGAAGAACATGAAGAAGAAGTAGATAAAGAATTAGAACACAGTATACCAATATTTAGTGAAGAAAAGGACAAGGAAATATTAGTAGATGAAAAAGTCAAGTTCAATTTCTTACTTGAAGGAGACAACTTACATAGTTTAAAACTATTAGAAAGAACACATAAGGAAAAAATAGATATTAGGGTAGTTTAATTGATACAAATACACTTTTTGTAAATTGTTTGGTATCAAAGAAAAATGGAAAATAAGAATAATTAGAATTTTAAAAAATAAGACCGAAAATAATAAAATGGTCTTTTTTATTTTTCAGGGGTATTAGTAAAAAGATATAGGGGGTTTATTATACAAAAGGATTTAGTTATAAAATAATACTTGAATATTACGAAAGAAGCTTTTAAAATAAAATATATAAAAAATACTTATGCAAAAATATAAGCACATAAAATAAAAGCAAAATCGTTAAAAGATTTTAGTAGAACTTATTATGTGATAAATGAATTTATAAAAAATAAAAAGATTGCATATATATTGTTAAAATTTGTAAGGAGATAAGTAGAAATGGGTAAATCTGAACAGATGATACAAAATGAAATATATAGTAATAATACAACTATTTTAGATAAATATGAATGCCTAAGTTTAGGTGCAACTACAATTAATAATTTGATGAAATCATCAATTATTAAAGAATATTCAATAAATAAAAAAGTCGGTGTAAAAAAGCCAGATGTATTAATAATTGATAGTGAAAAAAATGTAATTATTTATGTTGAGCAAAAAAGACCTAATAGATTAAAAAGTGAAAAAGATATAAAAGAAGCTATAAATCAAGAACTTTATGTTGCAAAGGCAATAAATGCAAAAATATATGTAGTTAGTGATGGGAGTTCATATATTTGGATTAATCCTAAAACTGGCAATCCAATTATTGATGAAAATAATAATGTAATTAATTTAGAAATTAAACCGAAAGAAAATGGAAAAGAAGTTGCTAAGTTAATAAATGATATATTGATATCTATTAATGAGGGGTCAGATCAAATACTAAAAAAAGAATTTTTAGATCCAACTGATTTAGCAGTAAAAATAAATAGAAAATTAGTTAATTTAACTTTTGCTTCAGCAAAAATGTCTTTATATACTTTTGTAGAATTATTTTTATTTAAATATCTATCTGATATTGGAGTATTAAATGGTGACAGTTCATTTTCATATATTGCAAATATGTATAATGATGAATATAAAAAAATAGATCCAACCATCAATGATGCAAAAGTATTAGGTAAATACTTATATGGTCCAAGAGAAACTATGAAAACATTATTTCCAGAAGGCGAAGATGGCACAAGTATCATAAACGGTCAAGTTTTTCATGTTAAAAAGGATGAATATAATCAATATATAAGTCCTGATAATACAGATAAAATATTTAGAGAAGTGATTTTAGAATTTGAAAACTATGAAAAAGAAAATGGAAAATTCCTCCATGTAAGCGCAGATTTCAAATCGAAATTATTTGAAACATTTATGAAGCATAGTGATGAAAAATCAAATATGGGACAATTTTTCACTCCATTAAAGATAGTAGACGAAATGATTGAAATGGTTGATATATATGAAGGAATGTCAATATGCGATCCTGCTTGTGGTGTTGGAAAATTTATATTGGAAGCTATAGAAAATAAAATTCCCGAATACTTTAATTATAAAAATAAAAAATTAGAAAAAAGAATTGAAATATTAGGATATGATAAGATGATGTCTGAAAGAGATGACTTAACAATAATACTTGCTAAGGCTAATGCACTTATTTATTTTTCAGAACTTTTTAAGAAAAATAATTCTTTACAAGATGTTAAAACTATATCTCAAAGTTTGTTAAATGAATCTTATTACCTATATCAAACTATGCTTGGAACATTAGGAGAGTTGGAAGAAAATAAGTATGATTTAATACTCGCAAATCCTCCATATTATCAAAGTAAAGTAATGATGGAAGCGGCAAGAGCTACTGGCTACTATGATTTAAATGGTGCTGGTGTAGAAAGTTTATTTTTAGAATGGATATTAAAATCTTTAAAACCAGGTGGAGTTGCAAATGTTGTATTACCTGATGGTATATTTTCAAATTATGCTAACTCTAAATTAAAAGAATATATGTTAAAAAATTTCTTTATAGAAGCAATAATTTCCTTACCAGTAGGAGCATTTTTCAACACACCTAAAAAGACTTATATATTGACAGTTAGGAAAGCAACAGAACGAGAAAAAGAAGACAATAAAAAACAAGATTATCCTGTATTTACTTATATTGCAACTAGTATAGGAGAAAGTCTTGATGTATATAGGTTTGACATAGAAGATAATGATTTAAAAGAAGCCACTGCAAAATACAACTTTTATAGAAAAGAAGATAAAAACAACCTAAGAGACTTAATAAAAACTCATATTGAGTCAGACCCTAAATTAAAATTAATTGATATAAAAGAATTTGATAAGGATAAATCTTGGATAATAGAGAATTTTTGGACAGAAGAAGAAAAAATTGAGATAGGACTTAAAAAGGCAAAAAAGGTTGTTACTGTTGATGAATTTCAAATATTACTTGATGATATGATTTCTTTAATGAATGAATTTAAGGAGGAATTAGAATGGCTGAAGTAAGATATGAAGAAATTACACTTGATAGTTTATACAACTTTGTAAAAGGAACTAACAAAATTAATAAAAAAATAATAAATGAGAAAAAAGGAGAATATCCCGTCTATTCTGGCTCTAAAACGAATGATGGAATAATGGGTTATATTAATTTTTATGATTTTGATGGTGAATTTATAAGAATAATTACTGTTGGTCAAGTTGGAGAAACTAGTATTCTAAGTGGAAAATTTTCGTTAGCACAAAATAATGGCATTTTAGTATCTAAGAATATAGAAAAAACTAAATTTATATTGAATGAATATTTGAAAATAATTTTATTAAACCAATTAAAAAATAAAGCTAAGGGAACAGATACTGGAAATAAGCAACAGAGTTTGACTAATAAACAAATATTGGCAACTAAAATTAATTTACCAATTGATTTTGCTGGTAATTACGATATAGAAAAACAAAAAGAAATAGTAAAAAAATATGAAATTGTAGAAGAAAAGAAAAAGGAACTGCAAGAAAAGTTAGACAATTTTAAAGATGTTCAAGTTGATTTTATGGCTACTGAAATTTCTGAATATAAAGAATATAAAGTGGGGGATATTTTTGATATATCTTTAGGAGATAGTAAATTTACTAAGTCGTATTCTGCAAAAAACATTGGAGAATTCCCATTATACTCTGGTCAAACAGATGGAGAGTATGCAAACATAAATTCATATGACTACGATGGTAGTTATTTAACATGGGCAAAAGATGGGCTGGCAGGATATATAATGTATCATGATAATGAAAAATTTAGTATTACTAATCATAGAGGAATACTTTTGTTAAAAGATGAATATAGTAAACTAAATTTAGAGTTTTTAAAAATAATTATTGAGCCCATTTTTAGAAAAAATATAAAAGGAAGATTAGGTACTGAAGAAAAAAATGAATATACTACGCTAAGTAAAGAAATGATTATTGATATAGAGGATAAATTAAAAATTCCAATAAAGGAAGATGGAGTGTTTGATTTAGAAAAACAAAGAGAAATAGTAAGCAAATATAAATCAATTGAAGAAATGAAAAAATCTATCTTAGAAAAAGGGATTCCATTTACTATTTCAAATGTGCAGTTTGATGGTGAGAACCCATATATATATATATATAAGGGCTAGATACTTATTTGATATACAAAGAGGTAAGTCGATTTATACAAAAACTTATTGTAAAAATAATAAAGGGGAGTATCCAGTATATTCAGCGGATAACAATAATCCGTTAGGATATAAAAATGATTATGACTATGATGGTAGATTTTTAACTTCATCAATAAACGGTATAGCAGGAGTTTTAACTATTATTGATGGGAAATTTTCTACAAATGCAGATCGAGTTGTATTTATTCCAAAATTAGAAAATATTAATCTTAATTATGTAAAAAATATTTTAGAACCAATTCTCAGAAATAAAAACAAAGGCAGAAAGGGGCTAAAAGGTAAAAATGAATTTACAAAACTTACACCAAGTATGATAGAAGATGAGATGATACCAATTCCATATGATGTGTATGGAGAGGTATTTTTGGAAAAGCAAAATATTATTGCTGATAAATATAAAACAATAGATATGATAAAAAAAGAATTAGAGAATAGAATAAGTAAATTAATAAACATTAATTTATTTTTTTAGAAAATAAGGCGATTATAAAATGTAAAATTTAATATTTAAATGATGTTAACTCTATTTAGCTCATTAAAATTATGATATAATAAAATTAATTTTGAAAGCGCTAGAGGGATACTATGGAGTATTCAATGAAAATTTATATCGAAGATAAGTTATCGTATGTTATCTATGATCGGATTAATACTTTTATGGAAGATGAGCAATTAGTGATGTAGATATATTACTAGATTTAGCAAGTAAGAAGAAAAAAATAGAAAAAAAGTATTAAAAGTTAGATAAAAATATAGTTCCACTAGTATTAATACAATTTCCTAATGCAAGACCAGATACAATAAAATAAGTAGAAGAAAAGCCAAAAACTAGGATACACATATGAAAATGGAACTGTTGCAAAATGGATGAGTAATGATAAGCAAGGATTAGAGGATGCAATATCAGAAAATGATAATAGTACAAGATATCTTCTTATGAAACAAGCAATATCTACCGGATGGGATTGCCCTAGAGCAAAAATACTTGTTAAATTACGAGAAGGAATGAGCGAACAATTTGAAATACAAACAGTAGGAAGAATAAGAAGGATGCCTGAAGCAAAACACTATGACGAAGACATATTAGACTTTTCTTATGTATATACATTTGATGAAGAATACAAAGAAGGATTACTTGTATCAATTGATAAGGCATATGAGATGAGAAGACTATTTTTGAAAGATGAAGTAAAAGATTTTACACTAAAACAACAAATTTTAATATACCAAGACAAAACTTCTTTAAGTATGATACAAATGTAAAAGATGAAATACCATATGATAAGAATGTATATGAAAATTATACATCAGGATATGCAACATCACTTGTTAAAAGTACATCTGAGATGCTATTTGAAAGCTATGTAGAAACAAGATCAGATATATCTTGGATATATAAAAATGGAGATACAGGACAAAACTATTTTTCAATAGTATACTTAGATCAATTTGCAAACCAATGGCTATTTTACCCAGATTATATAATTAAGAAAAACGATGGAACAACATGGATTATTGAAACAAAAGGTGGAGAGTTTAAAGGGCAAAGTAAGAATATTGATAGACAAGTAAAAAACAAATTTGATGCGCTTAAAAGTTATGCAAGCATACATGATATATGCTTTGGATTTGTAAGAGATAAGGATGGTAAGCTATATTTAAACAATACAAAATATACAGATGATATGAGTAATATTAATTGGCTACCAATAGATGAAACACTTTAATTTTTTGAAATAAAATTGTTAAAAAAAATAAATTTAATTATTGCATTTATACATATATTATAGAAGGAAGACTAGAATAATATTTAGTCTTCCTTTATTTTTCTAATTAATTAAAATCTTATTATAAATGTATAATAAGTGTAATACTAATATTGTTATATATTAGTATTACTATTACATTACATTGTATTATATTATTAAAGTTTTGGATATTAAAATTTAATAATAAGATTACAAAGTATATTAAATATTGAAAAAGTAACTTATTAAACATAATATAATATTATATAGAAATCTTAAAAATAAAATAAAAAAAGTGTTAAAATACACTAATCGGAGGTAATAAAATGGCAGTTAATCCAATGCAAAGAAGAAGTAGGAATTCATTTATAGCTGGACTAATAATAGGTTTAGTAGTTACAGTTGTAGTATCTGGATTATTACTATTTAGAGTATCAAAATTAAATAGTGATTTGGCAAAAGAAAAAGATAAATTAAAAGAAATAGTAGTTGCAAATAGAGATATATCAGCAAATAGTGAAATTACAGTAAATGATATAGGAAAAGAAAAAATAGTAACAAATATATCACCAGCAGAGCTTGAAAAAACAAAATCAATGCTTAAATTAATAGGATATGGAGCTATCCCTCCAATACCAGGAGTTCCTGGAACAACAGGAAAAACAAAAAAAGCAAATAGCAATAATATTGTAAGTGGAACAAATAACACAGCAACACCAGCTGATAACAATAATACAAACAATACAGAAAATAACACTGAAAATAATACAAATAATAATACAGCAACAACACCTGCTGAAAATCCAGCACCTAATGTAGAAAATAATAATAATCAAGAAGGAGATAAAGCATCAAAATTATATGCAGCAATTAATATACCAAAAGGTACTGTAATAACTTCAGATATGTTAGTACAAAATACTGATGCAATATCACCAAATTCAACAGTGAGAACAGTTGAATATAGTACAATAACACTACCATCAGAACTATTAGCAGAAGAAACAATTGATGTTAGAATATCATTCCCAACAGGACAAGACTTTGTTGTATTAAGTAAGAAATTCGTTAAAAAAGCTGACGCAGAATCAGTATGGATAGATGTAGACGAGGAAGAAATCTTAAGAATGAATTCTGCTATAATTGAATCATATTTAATAAATGGTGCTAAATTATATGCAGTAAACTTATCAAAACCAGGAATACAGAAAAAAGCAATAGCTACATACCCTGTAAATTCTTCAGTATACTCACTACTTAATATTGATCCAAATGTATCAAATATAGCAAAAGATAACTTAATGAAAAATAGTAATATACTAACACAAAGAACTGATTTAAATGAAATAATATCAAATGCAGAAGATGGAAAAGAAAGAGTTGGAACAGCAGTACAACAAGAAATTAAAGCAAGAGATGAAAAGAGAAAACAATATATTGAAAAAATGACAGCAGAACCAGAAGTACCAACAACAACTACTACAACAACAACTAACACATCATCTAACAATAAAGATAAAACTAAAAAATAATTGAAAACATATTTATCATATACATTTTAAAAGATTTTAATCTTAAATAGATGTATATGATTTATGTATTAATAAAAGGAGTACAAATGAAAAAAGTAGTGTTTGTAGGAGGAATGGATAAACTCGATTTAATAACATATCTAGCATTTTTAGTACAAGAATCTAAAATAGTAGAAAATTCTAAATGCTTAATTGCAGATTTTACTAAAATGCAAAAATCAAGATACTTAATTCCTACAATAGAATTACCAGAAAATAGGCCAGAAAAATATATAACTACATATCAAAAAACAGATGTTGCAGTAGGATATATGACATATAATGAATTAATAGAAGGCGGAGTAATAACAGCAGAAGAAAAAGAATATGGATATATATTAATAAATGTAGATTCAAAAGATGCATTAAATACTATACCAATTGCAGAAGGTGATAAAGTGTTTTTAACTACAACATTTGATATATATAGTTTAGAAAAAGCAGTAGAAGCTTTTGAAGACTTTAATAATAATATACAAGTCGATATGATATTATTTAATAATAAAATTGAACAATCACATTATACATATATTAACTACCTATTTGGAAAAAATAATATTAAATGGGGAAGCTATGTAGGAGAATTTCCATTTGATAACGGAGATTTAACTGTAATATATGAAAATCAAAGAGCAGGAAGAATGAATGTAAGAAACTTTTCTAAAAAGTTTAAATCGGAACTTATTGAACTTACTTCATACATTGCTGAAACCTCAAAATCTAAACCAAGTAAGTTAATGGATATACTAATGAAAAATTAAGGAAGGAATAAAAATGGCAATAGTAACATTTTGGAGTCCAGAAAAAGATAAAGTAAATCAAACCGCATCAATAATTGCATCAGCATTAGAGATGGGAATTGAAAGAAATTTAAAAATATTATTAATAGATATGGCATGCGGTTCTGACACAATGCAAAAAGCTTTTACAAAAAAAGAAAAAAAAAGAAGTGGCTTTTTTAGTAAGCCAGTGCAAGAAGGATTAAATGCAGCATCAGGAACAGATGCATTAATAACTGCAGCTACAAGCAATAAGGTTGCACCAGAGATTGTTAAAAGCTATACAGTACCAATATTAAAAGATAGACTAGATATATTATATGGAATAAGATCACAAAATAGACAAACATTTGAAAATGCATTAACAGATTTTATTAGAGTATTAGAAATAGCAGACAAATACTATGATATAGTATATGTTGATTTAGAAAAAGGTGAATTAACAGAAAATATAAAAAGAATATTAAAAATGTCAGACTTAATTGTATACCCATTTGAGCAACAAATGGATCAAATAGAAAAATTTGAAACACTTTGGGGAAAAGATGAATTATTTTCACCAAAGCAAAAGGTTATACCACTACTTACTAAAGAAGATGCATTTTCTAAATATAACTCAGATAATATTGCAAGAAAAATAGGAATGAAACCTGGAATGTGTTCAATTATATATAACACATTATATATGGAAGCAATGCAAGAAGGAACAATAATAAATCTATTTTTCACATTAAACAATGATGAAGCATCATATAGAAACAATTACTTTTTAAAAACAATACTTGATTTAAATATGCTAATAATTGATAGGCTTCAACAATTTAATTTTTAAAATAATAATAATATATGAAAATAAAAGATAAAAAACAAAATACATAAAATATAAAAAAGTAGATAATAATTAGGGGAAAATATGAATTTTTTTATAAACGTGGCTTTGATCTTCGTGATAATAATTGCATTCATTGTACTTGTTAAAAATACAATTAAAAAGAACAAAGAATCAATTGAAGAAACAGAAGTAAATGTAGATGATAAGACATATACATTAGAAATGTTAATAGAATTTATCAAAAGAAGATTAGACGAAATAACAAAAATAAATCTATATGATATAGGATTATCAGAAGAAGAATTAAATAGAAGAAAAACTAAAAAGTACGAACTTAAGAAAGCACTTAAGGGATGTACTTATGGTGACGTTAATGATAAGAAATATGTTAAAGAATTAATGTATGATTTGTTATATAAAGAATATGGAGTAAATGAGGTTAATATATCTAAAGCAATACCTTTTGATATACCATCACTACTTACACCACAAGACAAGTTCGACATTATAATACATCAATATAAAAAAGAATTTGGATATGAAGCGCTAAATGAATATATTAAAAAATATGATTTAGCTAGATTAAAATATGTACAAGGTACATCAAAGCCATGTTATGTAATAACAAATGAAGAAATAGATGAAACATTTGAAAAAGAAAATTTTGCTTTAACTTTTGAAGATAAGCTATCTGTTGTAGTTCAAAGAATATATCAAAGATATAAAGGATATAGTGCAATAGATGAAATAAGAGACATGAATATAGACGGTGTATCAGGTGGAGTATCAGGACTTCCAGAAAGCTTTTTAAGCCAGGTTGCACAAACAGACGCAGATTACTTAAAACAAGCAATGGATAATAAAGTACCAAGAGCATGTGACAGTATTTGGATATTCTTCCATGGTGTATCAATAAGACTTGCATTTCTATCTTTTGGATCAGAAAGTGAATTAAAAAGAGTATGTCAGAATATATATAAGTATAATAATCCAGGACAGTTATCTGATACAAATGGATACAAAATCAATGAAATGAAAGACGGTTCCAGAGTTGTTGTAGTTAGGCCATCATTTTCAGAGACTTGGGCGTTTTTCGTAAGAAAGTTCGACGTTCAAAAAGCTACACTAGAACAAATAGTACACGGAAGTGACGAACAAAACTCTGCAGATGCAATAGAACTTTTAAGATATCTAGTTAAAGGTGCAAGAATTATAGCACTAACTGGAGAGCAGGGTACAGGTAAAACTACAATGCTTATGGGTATGATTGAAAGTATTTATGAAACAATGAACTTAAGAATCCAGGAAACTGCATTCGAGCTTCATTTAAGAAAAATATACCCAACACGAAACATATTATCATTTAGAGAAACAGATACAATATCTGGTCAGGAAGGATTAGACGTTCAGAAAAAGACAGACGGTTCTGTTAACATCGTAGGAGAGGTTGCAACAGACCCAGTTGCTGCATGGATGATCCAGTCTG
>CABTXJ010000023.1 GCA_902488785.1 uncultured Eubacteriales bacterium
AGTAAGATAAGAGGTATGGTTATAACACACGGTCACGAAGACCATATTGGGGCAATACCATATGTTATGAAAAAATTAAATATGCCAATATATGCTACACCACTTACTGAAGCATTAATATTATCAAAATTAAAAGAACATAAATTAGATAAAAAGGTAAAATTAAATACAGTACATTTTGGAGATGTAATAACACTTGGAAAATTTTCTGTTGAATACATAGCTTCAGCACATAGTATACCTGATGCAGCAATGCTTGCAATACGTACACCAGCAGGAACTATTGTACATACAGGTGACTTTAAAGTTGAACTTACTCCAGTTGATGGAAAGAAAATGGACTTAGCAAGACTTGGTGAAATAGGAAAAGAAGGAGTTCTTGCGTTATTATCTGATAGTACAAATGCAGAAAGACCTGGATTTACAATGTCTGAGAAATCTGTAGGTAATGTACTAGATAAGCTATTTGATAATTGTAAAAAGAGAATAATACTTGCTACATTTGCAAGTAATGTAAATAGAGTACAAGAATTAGTTAAACTTGCAGAAAAACACAATAGGAAGATTGCAGTATCTGGTAGATCGATGGAAAAAATATTGGATATAGCAAGAGAATTAAATTATATAGATGCACCAGATAGAATGTTTGTAAATATTGATGCTATAAACTCTGTAGAAGATGAACATCTTTTAATAATTACAACAGGAAGTCAGGGTGAACCTATGTCTGCATTAACTAGAATAGCTACAGGGCAACATAGAAAAATAAAACTTACACAAAATGATATGGTAATAATATCTGCAACACCAATACCTGGAAATGAACCAGCAGTATCTAGGGTAATAAATAGTATATTAAAAAGAGGTGTTGAAGTAGTATATTCAGCATTAGAACATGTACACGTTTCAGGACACGCATGTCAAGAGGAGCAAAAATTAATTATTAATTTAGTTAATCCTAAATATTTTATACCTGTACATGGTGAAATGAGACAGTTACAAGCACATAAAAATTCAGCAATGTCTATGGGATATACAAATAATAATATTATATTACCTGAAACAGGTAGAATAATTGAAGGTAATGTAGATATAGGACTTAGAAGCACAGGAAAAGTTGAAACTGGACAAGTATTTGTTGACGGTTTAGGTGTAGGAGATGTTGGAAATATAGTATTAAGAGATAGAAAAAATCTATCACAAGATGGTATAATAATTGCTGTAATTAATTTGAATAATGATGGAACCTTAGAAACAGAACCAGATATTATATCTAGAGGATTTGTTTATGTAAGAGAAAGTGAACAACTAGTAAGAAAATTAAAACAAATAGTAATAGATGAAATAGAAGAACTTGAAACAACAGAATGGAACACAGTAAAAGCTGTAGTCAAAAATAAATTATCTAAATATATAATGAAAACTACAAAAAGAGATCCAATTATATTACCAATTATTGTATAATTAAAGATAATATTATATGATATAATAATATATAGTATAATGCAAAAAACTAATAAAAATACATAAAAAATAAAATTAAAAAAGGAAAAAAGATAAAAAACATAAATAGAAAAGGATATTAAAATGGACAATGATATAAATAAGAGAAAAGAATTAGCAGATTTAATTTTTGGTGATACTAAACCAGTTAATTATTATGAAGAAAAATATCCAACAAGAGACCTAAAGGACGGAGCATATGTAACAAGATTTGCTCCAAGTCCTACAGGTTTTTTGCATATAGGAGGAGTTTATACATCACTTATATCTAAGATGATGGCAAATAAAACAGGTGGTATATTCTTTGTAAGAATAGAAGATACTGATCAAGAAAGAAAAGTGGAAAATGGTGTTAAAAATATTATTGATGGATTAGAATTATATAATCTAGAACCTGAAGAGGGAGTAGTAGGTGAAGATAAAGAAGTAGGAAACTACGGACCATATATACAAAGTCATAGAAAAGAGATATACCAAGCATATGCAAAAGATCTTATTATACAAGGTAAAGCTTACCCTTGTTTCTTAACTAAAGAAGAAATAGATAAGATAAGAGAAGATCAGAAAAAATCAAAACAAAAAATTGGTGTATATGGTAAATGGGCTAAGTATAGAGAGATGCCAGTAGATATGGCAATTGAAAAAATTAAAGCAGGTGATGGCTATATAGTTAGATTTAAAAATGATAGTAATCCTTCAAATAAGATAGTTGTAAAAGATATGGTAAAAGGAAAATTAGAATTACCAACAGATATACAAGATACTGTAATAATAAAAAAAGATGGACTACCTACATATCACTTTGCACATGCAATAGATGATCATTTAATGGGAGTAAATTTAGTTACAAGAGGAGACGAATGGTTACCATCATTACCACTGCATATTGCACTATTTGTTGCACTTGGATTTAAAGTACCTAAATATGCACATATTGCACCACTTATGAAAAATGATGAAGGAAAAGCAAGAAAACTATCAAAAAGAAAAGATCCTGAAGCTAAAGCAACATACTTGGTTGAAGAAGAAGGAATACCATATGAAGCAGTTACAGAATATTTAATTAATATAATGAATGCTAATTTCGAAATGTGGAGGAAGCAAAATCCAGATAAGGATATTACAGAGTTTGATTTCAAAATGAGCAAAATGGGTGCTTCTGGTGCGTTATTTGATAAAACAAAATTAATTGATGTATCGAAAAATTATATTGCGAGATTAGATTCTAAAACATTGTATGAAAAAGCACTTAAATGGTCACAAAAAAATGATAGGACACTATATGAATTGTTAGAAAATAATAGGGAAAAATCGATTAAGATATTTGGAATAGAAAGAGACGGAAGAAAAAAGCCAAGAAAAGATATATCAAAATATAGTGATATATTAGATTTAAATATATATATGTATGATGATATGTTTAAAAAAGAAGAAAAACACTATGATGCAATATTAAATAGCGGCAAGAAAAAAGAAGAGATTTCTAATATATTAGAAATAGTGGAAGATTATATGACAAATTATTATGATATTAAAGATGATAAGAATGCATGGTTTGATAAGGTTAAAGACATTGCAGAAAAATATGGTTATGCAAGAGAAGTCAAAGAATACAAAGAAAAACCTGAAAGTTTTAATGGACATGTTGGAACAATCTCGGAATACTTAAGAGTAGTTATGACAAATAGGACAATGACACCAGACCTATATGAAATAATGCAAATACTTGGTAAAGAAGAAGTAACAAATAGGTTAGATTATTTTAAAAAAGAAGTGTTAAAAAATATATAAAAGAACAAGAAAAAGAAAAAAAGAAAAAGTAATATAAAAATATAAGTATAATATTTAATAACAATAATTAGTAATATATATAAGTATATAGTATAGGAGATATGATGATTGATATAAAATTTTTAAAAGAAAACCCTGAAGTGGTAAAACAAAATATTAAAAACAAGTTCCAAGATAATAAGTTAGAACTTGTAAATGAAGCGATAAAACTTGATGATATGAGAATAGAGTATATTCAAAAAGGTGATGCATTAAGGAAAAGAAAAAATGAGATAGCAGATGAAATAGCAGAATTATATAAAAATAATCAAGGTGATAAGGCAGAATCATTAAAAGAAGAATCAAAAGAATTATCAAATGAATTACAAAAATTTGAGGATGATGAAAAAGAAAATAATGATAGATTAAGAGAAATAATGCTAACAATTCCAAATATAATGGATGATGATGTACCAATAGGTGAAGATGATTCTAAAAATGTAGAAATCAAAAAATATGGAGAACCTGTAGTACCAGATTTTGAAATACCATATCATGTAGATATACTAGAAAAAGTAGGTGGAATTGATTTAGATTCTGCAAGAGATGTAGCAGGTAATGGATTCTACTATCTAGATGGAAATATAGCAAGATTACATTCTGCAATACTTTCATATGCAAGAGATTTTATGATAGACAGAGGATTTAAATATTGTATACCACCATTTATGATGAGAAAAAACATTGTAGAAGGAGTTATGTCATTTGAAGAAATGGATAGCATGATGTACAAAATTGAAGGTGAAGAATTATACCTAATTGGTACAAGTGAACATACAATGATTGGAAGATTTATTGGAAAAACATTAGATGAAAATAAAATGCCAATTAAGAAAACATCATATTCTCCATGTTTCAGAAAAGAAAAAGGTGCACATGGTATTGAAGAAAGAGGAATATATAGAGTACACCAATTTGAAAAGCAAGAAATGATAGTAATATGTAAGCCAGAAGATAGTCATAAAATATATAATGAATTATGGCAAAATACAGTAGACTTATTTAGAAGTATGGAAATACCAGTTAGAACATTAGATATATGTTCAGGTGACTTAGCAGATCTTAAAGCTAAAAGCTGTGACGTAGAAGCTTGGTCTCCAAGACAAAAGAAATACTTCGAAGTAGGAAGCTGTTCTAATCTAACAGATGCACAGGCTAGAAGATTAGGAATACGTATTAAGGGTGAAGATGGAAAATCATATTTTGCACATACATTAAATAATACTGTTGTTGCACCACCTAGAATGCTTATAGCATTTGTTGAAAATCATGTAAGAGAAGATGGAAGTATATACATACCAGAAGTTTTAAGAAAATACATGGGTGGATTAGAAGAAATACAAGTAGAAAAATAATGGCAATGGTTGACAAATTATGTAATTGAATGTATAATATATTTACACAAGTTAATTAAATTTTATCCATATTTCAGACAATAATTTGTCTCTTGTGCCAGACATTATACAAATTAATTATAATTCCTAAATTATACTCAAATCGTCGACAATGCTTCTATCACGCTTAGAAAAAAATAAACACCTAAATAATAATTAATTGTATATTGTCTAAAAAGAGTAAGTAAAATGCTTACTCTTTTTATTTGTTTTTGTATATATTCAATTAATTAATATCAATTTGACATAATAACAAAATTATGCTATACTTGTTTTTAGTATAGGAAATAATTTTATAAATATTTGAAAATTAATTAATTTTCTTATACTAACTAATTGAATATATATAACAGAACTACATTAACTCAGTCTCTTCATGGGATATAAGTCTCCAGTAAATTTATATTATATAAAAATAAAAAAATAGTTCGAATTAAAATCTACACTACCTATATATATTCATTAGTTAAAGAGAGCCTATAGGCTCTCTTTTTATTGCCGCTAGAAAAGGGACTTTAAGCATCTATTTGACAAAAATGCAATATAGTGCTAGAATATACTTGATATAGGAGATTCATATAAAAGGATATTTGAAATTTAATAATTTCTTATATTATTGACAAATAAAATCTAATACTGATACTAAGTTTATCTGGCGCGATTAATTTTTTCTAATAATAATTGATGTTAACAACTATTTTTTACAAATTAAATAGAACAACCAACCTAATATATCCAATTGATTATTATTGGAATTCACTGTATTTGTTATTCAATTATTTGTCAAAGTAAAAGGAGGTTATAACCTCCTTTTTAATATACTTTTTAATTAAATTAAATTAAATATGTAATTAATTTAATTTATAATATTGAACATTAATTGTATATACATAAATGGTTGACACATATTATATATGTGATATAATATAATCAATGTATAAGAAATTCAATTGAAAAGAAAGTTAAATTATTTTCTTTATACATTAGCTTAGTATTTTAAGGTAAAATAACAGTCATATACTCAAAATAGCGAATATTAATAAATCCTTTGTAATCTGATAGTGATGCTAGAATATAATGTTAAAAATGTACAATCCTTTAAAAATATACAATACTTGTTTTAATAATATAATAATAATGTAAATAGAAATTACCTGTACTAAGCCAAAAAGAGAGCAATAAGCTCTTTTTTTGTGGACTTATGTAATTGACAAACATAAGATGTGATGCTATAATAAATATGTAAACTAAATTTCTTTAGTTACCTTAGTCTAATATGGTATATAATTATATACTAATTAATTGTATTTAAATTTATCCTTGCCTAAAGATCATATTCTGAAAAAAGAATAAAACCTTCTTACAATCTTAAATTCATGTATGATTAAAAATTGAACAAACCTAAGCCTAAACCTTAATATATAAGCAAAATAGTTAATGATAAAAAAAGTATACTAAATTATAATGGAAAATACAATTAAAAGACTAGGGGCAAAAAAAGGAGAGTAATTCTCCTTTTTTTATATGCAAATTATTTTAATTTAAATATTTAACTTTGATATATTATTAATATTTAATATGTTATAATAATATAGTAATATAGGAGTAATTAATGAATAATATAGTTAATATAAAAATAAAAACAAGATACAAAGATGCAGATATGCAAGGCGTTATACATAATAGTGTATATTTAGTATATTATGATGAAGCTAGATTAGAATTTATTGATAAATATATAACTGAATATAATGAAGAAAATGCAAGATTAATGGTACATGCTATTTCAAATGAATATATTAAACCATTATATGCGAGAGATATAATAGAAGTTAAAATAGGATTAGTTAAACAAACATCTGTAAGATCTCAATTCAAAATTGAAATATATTCTGAAAATGGTGAACTTGTACATACTGCCATACAAGATATGGTATGGACAGATAAGAATAGTAATTTAATCAATATACAAAAAGATATGCCAAAATTATATGATACCTTAAAAAACTTAGAAGTTAAAAATTAAAAAAATAAAAATGAAAAATATGGAGAATTAGATGAAAGATAATATTAATTTAAATAATGCAAAAATTGAAATATCTGCAACAAATAAAAAACAATACCCAAAATCTTTGCCGCTAGGTGAGATTGTACTTGTTGGTAAATCAAATATAGGAAAATCTTCTTTTATTAATTCTATGTTAAATAGAAAAAAATTAGCAAGAACAAGCTCAGAACCCGGTAAAACAAGACAAATAAACTTCTACAACATAGATGATATGTTCTATTTTGTAGATTTACCTGGATATGGTTATAGTAAAATGAGTAAAAAAGACCAATTAGAATCAGGAAAATATATTGAAGAATACTTAGAAGAAAGTAAAGATATCTCTCTTATAATACTACTTATTGATATAAGACATAACCCAACTAATGATGATATACATATGTATAATTATATACTATCTAAAAACATTCCATTTATAATATTATGTAATAAGGCAGATAAGATTGCTAAAACTAAAGTAGAAGCCAAAAAAGATGAAATAAAAAAAATACTAGGTATATCATATAGCCCAATATATGCATATTCTAGCATAAAAAAAGAATATGTAGAACCTACATGGGAAAATATATTTAATATAATTAAAGATGTGGAGAAATAGATGCTTAAAAATATGATTTCAAAAATTGCATACAATCTATCCGATGAACATTTTTCTTTTAAGAGTATATTAATTATAATTATAATTTCTATTATTATAATCGCTATAATATATTATATAGCAAAATTAATAGACAAAAAAAGTAATAATAAAAGTAATACAAGACAAGTGGATGATTATATATATAATAGTAGAAGTAATAGAAGTTATAAAAACAATAATATACAAAAAAATATTGGTAAAGATATGAAAGAGTTTTTTTCTAATATATATAATAAGATAAGAGATACAAAGTTTAAAAAAGATACTAAAAATGGAAATAATAATACAAAATATAATACGAAAAATAGGATATACTACGAAGATGATGATTTTTTTACATTTGATTAAAAGAGGAGAATATGTCAAAAAAGAAATATAAAGGATTAATGATACAAAATAAAAATAGTAAAAGAAACTATGAATTAATTGAATATTATGAAGCAGGAATTTCACTTTCTGGAACTGAGGTTAAAAGTATTGTGGCAGGTAGAACAAATATATCTGATTCATATTGTGTTATTAAAAATGAAGAATGTTATATATTAAATATGCATATATCACCATATGAATTTGGAAATCGTGAAAATAAAGATCCAGATAGGACAAGAAAACTGTTATTGCATAAAAGTGAAATAAGAAAGATTAATCAAAAGATTATGGAAAAGAAACTTTCACTTATACCTACTAAGATATATATGAAAAATAATAAAATAAAAGTGGAAATAGCATTAGGTAAGGGAAAAAAACTATATGATAAGAGACAAGATATGATTAAAAAAGAAACTAAAAGAAAATTAGATAGAGTAGTTAAAGGATATTTGAAATAATGAAAGATATAATAATATATACAGATGGTGCATGTAAGTATAATCCAGGGCCTGGTGGCTATGCCGCTATCATAATGTATGAAAAACATATAAGTCATTTAGATGATGAAAATGATATAATAAAAAAAATAGTTGGAGGAGATAAGAATACTACAAATAATATAATGGAGCTTACTGCAATAAATAAGGCATTTACATACATTTTAGAAATAGTAGAAAAGAAAGAAAATATAGCGGCAATTAATAAAAATAGTTTAAATATATATGCATATGTAGATAGTAATTATGTATTAAAAGGACTAAATGAGTGGAGCACAAATTGGATAAAAAAAGATTTTAAAGGTGTTAAAAATAGTGAACTTTGGAAAGATACTATAAGGTTGTATAATAATATACTTAAAAATAATAATATACAAATCATTTTTAAAAAAGTAAAAGGACATAGTGGGCAAAAATATAATGAAATAGTAGATAAGCTTGCATCAGATAAGGCAAAAGAGATAGGAGAAATGTAAGATGGAAAATATAATATCTAAAAATTCTAAAATTTCTAAAAGTGCTAAGATAATATCTTCTATAATTGAAGAAGAATGTATTATAGAAGATAATGTGACTATAGGACCATTTGCATATATTAGAAAAGGAAGTGTAATTAAAGATGGCGCACATATAGGTTCTAGTGTAGAAATTAAAAATAGTACTATTGGAGAAAATACACATATAGGTCATTTAGCATATGTAGGTGATGTAACTCTTGGAAAAAATTGCAATATTGGTGCGGGCGTCAAATTTGCAAATTATGATGGTATAAAAAAGCATAAAACAATTGTAGAAGATGATGTATTTATTGGATGCAATTCTGTAATTATAGCGCCAACTACTATTAAAAAAGGAACATATATAGGAGCAGGTACAGTATTTAAAGGTATAACAAATGAAAATACATTATATTATCAAAAAAGAGATGTGATATCTAAAAGCTTAAATAATAAGATATATGATCCAAAATTTAAAAAATAGTTTTAAAATATAAGGAGATACAAATGAAAGTAGTTATAATAGGTGGTGAGACAGGAGGTCTTGCAACAGCTAAAGAAATTAGAAAATTAGATAGTGATTGTGAAATAACTATAATAGAAAAATTACCATACTTATCATATATGCAATATGCTATGCCATATTATATATCTGGTGAACTTGAAGAGAATGATCTTATGATTTCATCTAAAGAAGAAATAGAAAAAGAATATAATATAGCAATACAAGTAAATGCAGAAGTTGTTGAAATATTACCAGATGAAAAGGCTATAAATGTGGCATCAAATAGTAGAACTAATATGTATAAGATGCCATATGATAAGCTTGTAATATCTGTAGGTACAATTGCAAGAAAGCTACCAGTATTTGAAGACTTAGGCGAAAATGTTTTTATACATAAAAATCTAATTAATGCAAATAGATTAAAAGAATATATTGAAAGAAAAAATCCTAAAAGCTGTGTTATAGTTGGGGCAGGATTAATTGGATTAGAACTTGCAGAAAGCTTCAATATGTTAGGAATAGACGTATATATTATAGAAAAGGAACAAACTATAATAGGTGGTATTGATGAGGATATATCAAAAGAAATGGAAAATATCCTAGATGATTATATTACTATAATAAAGGATTCAGAAGTTACAAGCGTAAAAGAAATAACTATAAATAGTGAAAAAGATAAAAAAGAGAAAATAGATGATATAGAAAACATATCTGAAAATAAAAAACTTAAAATTAGATATATTCAAGATAGAAATCAAAACGAAATCGAAGTGGATTTTGCAGTAATAGGAGCTGGGACTATACCTGCTACTAAATTTGTTATGAGAGCAGGAATTTCTGTAGATGAAAACGATTATATATTAGTAGATGAATACATGAAAACAAATAAAGAGGATATATATGCTATAGGTGATGCAGTAAAAGTAAAATATGATAATTCAGATATTAATACTAAATCATGTAGTATAAGTCCTGTATTAAAGCAAGCATATATTGTAGCTAATAATATAACAGAAAATAATAATATATCATATAGTGGAACAACAAGACCAATGCTACTTAGAGTATTTGGTTATAGCATAGGAATGGTTGGGTTATC
>CABTXJ010000024.1 GCA_902488785.1 uncultured Eubacteriales bacterium
ACCATATCCATAACCATATAATCCTGCTATATTATGTGCTTCTTTTTCATACCATAAATATCCTAGTGCACCTTTTGTTTCTATTCCTGCTGTTGGTTGTGTTTCAGGCATAAGTAATACTTGGTCACCCTGTATATCATATACTCTCCATTTTGTCTTGTATCCACTTACATCAACCGTTTGCGTACCAACACCATTTCCTGATCTATCTAAATCCCCCTTAACTGATGTATATGTAAGCTTACTCTTTGGTACCTTTGTTGTTTCTTTTGTATTAGGGTCTACTTGAATAGTATGATCATAATTTACATAGTCACCTATTTTAAGTTTTGATCCCTTTACTGTAGTAATATTTGATTGTGCTTTTGCGTTTTGTTTATTATTTTCAATTATTTTACTATTGCTAGTATATAATCCTACTATAATTGCCATAAGTAATAGCATAATAAGATATTTTTTAATACTAATTTTTTTAGTTTTTCTGCTTTTTTCTTTATGTTTTTTCATATAGCATCCTCCTAATACAAATAATTATATCTATCTTTCATATTTTATAATATCTTTTTTTATAACTGTATCCATTTTTTAACATATAAAAAACTGAAATAGTTTCCTATTTCAGCATTAATTAATCTATTTAGTTTTTATATTTTTGTTTTATTTATTTTTCTTTTTCTTTTTCTAATTACTCCCTATACATAACTACTCTAAATCCCCATAATGGATCAAACTCTGTTTCTTTTTGTGCAGATACCTTAAGTGGTGTATTAGATATTTCTGCAGTACCACCTCTTAGTATCCTATAGAATACATTTGAAAGTCCCTCTTGGTTATCACTTGAACTACTTGAAGTAACTTCTTTTTGGCTTGTTCTATCACTATATGTTTCTGTTGTCCACTCTCTTACATTACCTGCTAAATCAAATATATTATTCATCTTATCTGTTTCAGTTTCACCAGTTTTTCTAACAGTACCTGAGTAATTTCCTTTATCAGTAGATGAAGCATAATTTTGCTTATTTACTTCATCTATCCATGTTATTGCCCTATACCATGCTGCACTAGTTGGTAATGATGTTTTAACTCCAGCATATCCTTCTACTTTTGCCATTTCTTCAGCAGCAATTTTTGCTTTTAAGAAATTAACATTTGTCCAAGGAGTTTGTCCTTTTTGTATTGCAGGTGTTTCTTTTCCATCTTGTGTAGTAGCTTTTGCAACTTCATATCTACCCATATAGAAGCCTTTGTATTTTGCAACACTATTATTAAGCTCATTATTTACTACAGAATCATCCCTATAGCTTGGATTTCCTTCCTTGTCTCTAATTATTCTACCAGATGCAACTGGAACCCAAACAAATTCATTCCCATTTCCATCTTTTATTACCATACCATTTTGTGGTTCACCATCTACTTTAGTAAATCCATTTGGTATATATGGCTTATCTGCAGTTCTTATCATTATATTTTTAACGCTTACATTAACCTGATCATATTGACCATTTTTACCATATACTCCAAATAGGTAGTCACCATTTTCTTCTACTATATATTCAGCCTTATCACCATTTACTACACCATTATTAGGAAGTTTTATTCTATCTATTCCTAATTGATCTTGAGTTGTAGCAATTATTGTTATTTTAATTTTTTCTTGATCTGGTTCTGTACTAGATAGGCTATATTCAATATGTGGCTTTATTGCTTCTACTACATTTTGACTCCCCTTATCCTTACCTGATGATGTTGCTATTAAAAAACCAATTGTTCCTAATATTATAGCACCTATTATTATTCCAATTATTATTATTATTGTTTTATTTGAAACCTTATTTTCCTTATAATACATATTATTCCTTTTCCTACTCTTTTGTTTATTTATACTTTATATTTTATATTTTTTCTTTTTTCTAATTTTTCCTTTTTCATCTAGTTATTACTATATATTAATCATTATACACTAAATTATATTATTTTATGCAATTATTATTTTTTTTATATAATTTTTAACATAGTTATATACTATATAATACACAATGTATTTTAACTATTACAACTTACATGCAGTTTCTAAAGCAAGTTTTATCATATTATTCATGCCATTTTCTCTTTCTTCTTTTGTAAGTATCTCATCTGTATAATTTGCATCAGATACTGTAAGTAATGTTGCCGCTTTCTTACCTAGAAACTTTGCTGTTTCAAAAAGTGCAAAACTTTCCATTTCACAACCTAATATACCAAGCGTTTTAGGTATCCTGTCAAAATATAGTTTAGGATCTTTTGTATATATATCAAAACACTCACTACATGCAATATTTGCTTTTTTTAAAGCTATTTTCATATCTTTTGCAGTATCTTCTATTCTTTCATTAATATACTTATCTGGGTATGAAAAATAGTTTGCTCTTCCTGTTAAATGTTTTGCAAAATTACTTTCAGTATATGATCCCATAACCAATACTGTATCTCTTAGCTCTAATTTTTTTGAAATAGAACCCATAGAACCTATTCTAATTATTGTATCTACATCATAGAAATTATATAACTCATAACTATATATTCCCATACTAGGTATTCCCATACCTGATCCAATTACAGTTATTCTCTTACCATTATACTTTCCTGTATATCCAAGCATCCCTCTAACTTCTGTAACAAGCTTTGCATCTTCTAAAAAATTTTCAGCAATGTATTTTGCCCTAAGTGGATCACCTGGCATTAATACTATTTTTGCTATTTCTTCTTTTTTTGCTCCAATATGTATACTCAATTTAATTACTCCTTTTAATATATTCTTCTAATATTTTTGCATAATCTGTATCTTTTAGCTTTTCGCCTCTTACTCTAATATCATAACCCAAATCTTCTAAAACAGATTTCATAATTTCATTATCATATCTTCCATCAATTTTTATACTATTTAAAAATGTTTTTCTCCTATACAAAAAGCCTATTGTAATTAGTTCAAAGTATTTCTTTTCATCTACTACCTTTGGTACCTTTTCTCCCCTAATATCTAGTCTTACTACAGAAGAGTCAACTTTAGGTTGTGGTATGAAATTTGTTTTTGAAACAAATATACTATCAGTAATATCTGCTATATATTTAACACCATATGTTAAAGCAGATGCATCTTTAGTTCCAAGATCTGCCTTCATCCTATCTGCAAATTCTTTTTGTACCATGATACAAATATTTTTAATACTACTACTATAGTCTAACATCTTAAATATTATTTGGCTTGTAATATAGTATGGTATATTTGCAACTACCTTAAGCTTAATATCTTCCTTTTTCATATCTAACTTTTCTGAAATCTTGCCTATTAAATCATCAATATCTACTTTTAATATATCTTCATTAACTAATGCAAAATTATCATAATCATATAATATATCTGAAAGTGGGTTAATTAAGTCTCTATCTAATTCTACTGATACTACAAATTTAGCCTTTTCAAGTAATTTTTTAGTTAAAGTACCAATACCTGGTCCAATTTCTAATATAATATCATCTTCTGTAACTTCTGCAAGATCAATTATTCCATCTAATATTTCTTCGTTTACTAAAAAGTTTTGCCCAAACTTCTTTTTGAAATTAAGATGATATTTTTTCATAATCATTTTTGTTTCATTATATATATCCATCTATCTCACTATTTCCTATCTTCTATCTATTATTATCTTTTCTTATTCCTTTTTCTATACACATTATATATTATATTATTTTGCATTAGCAAATATTAATATATTATATATAATAATTAAAAAATAATATACAAAAATATTTTTTTAAACACATTAAACATTAGAAAAAACTATATTTCATTATCTTTCATTTAGTTACTTTTCATTGAAGAATTAAGCAAAATAATATATCATATAATATATATTAATTAATTAAAATAGTGTAAAGAGGAAAATATGGAAAAAATACCAAAGAAAAAGAATAATAAGAAAGTAACTAAAAAAAGTAGGGAAAAGAATGTTTTAACTAATATTAAAAATGTTAAAGATGTCAAAGATGAAAAAAAGAAAGCTACTATAGAGGAAAAAGAAAATGCTAAAAAAAATAAAAGTATAAAAAATGATAAAGCTAAGAATGATAACACACTTCTTGCTAAAGCAAGGGCATTTTTTGTAGAGCTTGAAAAAAACTTTTCTTCACTTTTCAAAAAAGAAAAAGATATTAAATATATATCAGAATACTATGAAGTTCCATATAGGTATGATGAAACTACTGTTAAGATAATAGCTCAAAATCCATATAAGCTTTATGTATATTGGGATATTAGTAATAAGAAAAAAGAAGAGCTAATTTCAAATTATGGAAAAGACTTTTTTACTAAAACTACCCCTGTCTTAATAGTTACAAACAAAAGCACTAATGAATCTTTTGAAGTTGAAGTAAATGACTTTGCTAACTCTTGGTATATAGATATACCAGATAACTCTTCTAAATACATTGTAGAGCTTGCAAGAAAAGTTAATGATACAATATATATTGACCCAATAAATGGAAACAAAGAAAATATACAAGAAAAAAATAAAATAAATAATACATCAAACAATAAAAAAACTGATGAAAAAGATATAAAATTTAATTATCTAAATGCTCAATCTAAAAATAGCATACAAAAAATAGAAAAAGGTTCTTTAATTATACTAAATCAATCAAATACTCTAATATCACAAAATGGTCATATACTAGGTATACCAAACTCTGTAACTTTCAGAAATATACATGATAATAGTGAAAAAACATATAATATAAAAGATTTCCAAAAATCACTAAATAGTGTATATGATTATATTAATGAATTTGAGCCAGAGAAAAATAGTTCATCTTCTTTCATATAATTAAACATATACATAATTAAACTTACTTAATAAATTTATTAGATAGAAATAGAAAAATACTAAAATATAAAAATAAAAAAAAGAATTAAAATATTGAAGAAATAATAACAACTTAAGGAATAATATGGATAAAAATTTAAAAGGATATGTAGCCTTTGTACTACATGCACATTTACCATTTGTACACCATCCTGAAGATGATGGATATTTAGAAGAGAGTTGGCTGTTTGAAGCAATTTCTGAAACATATATCCCACTTCTTAAAACTTATGAAAGTTTAGAAAATGAAGGGGTTGATTTTAGAATTACTATGTCTTTTACACCACCTCTTCTTTCTATGTTAGATAATGAACTTCTTAAAAAAAGATATATTAAATATCTTAAAGATAGAATAGAATTATCTGCTAAAGAAACAGTAAGAACTAAGGATAATGAAAAGATAAACAAACTATCTAAGTATTATTATGACAGATATAGTGAAGACTTAAACTATTATTTAAATAAATTAAATGGTGATATAATTGGTGGGTTTAAACACTTTCAAGATAAGGGGTATTTAGAAATAATTACATGTGGTGCAACACATGGCTACTTCCCTATACTATATAGTAATGAAAAAGCAGTTGAAGCACAAATTGCTGTTGGTGTACAAACATATGAAAAATACTTTGGTAGAAAACCAAAAGGTATTTGGCTTCCTGAATGTGGTTATGTACCAGAAGCAGATAAGTATTTAAAAAAATATGGCATTGAATATGTAATTACAGAAACACATGGCATATTATATGCAGACCCTCGCCCTATATATGGAACGTTTGCTCCAATTATCTCACCTGATGGAATAATTGCATTTGGTAGAGACTTAGAAAGTTCAAGACAAGTTTGGAGTTCTATTAATGGTTACCCAGGAGACTATCACTACAGAGACTTCTATAGGGATATTGGATATGATGTACAAGACTATGAATACATTCGCCCCTATGTTGCTAAAAATGGTGTTAGAGTACATACAGGAATTAAATATCATAAGATAACTGGAAAAGGTTTTGAAAAAGATATATATGATGTAGAAGAAGCTAAAAATGTTGCAGAAATGCAAGCAGGTCATTTCATGGATTCAAGAATAAAACAATTTACAAATATAGATATGAATAAGCCTCCTATAGTTCTATGCCCATATGATGCAGAACTATATGGTCACTGGTGGTATGAAGGACCATATTGGCTATATACATTATTTAAAAAATTATATTATGATACAGACAAGCTAAAACTTATTACACCTTCAGAATACTATAATATATATAGTGATATACAAGTATCAACACCATGTAGGTCATCTTGGGGTGCAAAAGGTTACTCAGAAGTTTGGCTAAATGAAACTAATGACTATGCACACAAGCATCTTTTAACACTTGCAAATAGGATGGTATTGGCCTCAAATATGTTTAAAGATACAGATGATGATATTAAAATTAGGACATTAAACCAATTAGCACGTGAACTATTATTACTACAAAGTAGTGATTGGCTATTTATCATAACAAATGGCACTATGACAGAATATGCTCATAAGAGAATTAACCAACATACTGGTAGGTTCAATGCATTATATGAAATGCTCCTTACAAATAGTATTAATGAAGAATACTTAAAAGATATCGAAACAAAAGATTGTATCTTCCCATTCATTGATTACCATATATATGCAGATGATTAAAATTATATGTTAAGACTATAATTAAAAGTAAAGAAAGAAAAAAAGAAATACATAAAAAAGAAAAATACATAGATAAAATATTATTAATAGGTATTAAAAAAAGACTTTAAAAAGTCTTTTTTTTATCTACAATTATATATTATTATATTTTTTATTCCATTACACATTTCTCATATCTAATGATATCTTACCATCATCGTCTACTTCTAAAACTTTAGCTTCAACTAATTGTCCTTCTTTTAATACATCTTCTACCTTGTCTATTCTCCTATTTGCTATTTTAGATATATGTACTAATCCTTCTTTTCCACCACCTAGGTCTATGAATGCTCCAAAGTTTGCAATTCTTACTACTATTCCTTTAACTTTTTCACCTACTACATATTCATGTGTAAGTATTTCAATCATTTCCATAGCTTGTTTCATTTTTTCTTCTTCATTAGAATATACTAGTACTAATCCTGTATCTTGAATATCAATTTCTACGCCAGTTTCTTCAATAATCTTATTAATATTTTTTCCACCAGCTCCAATTAAATCCTTTATCCTATCTACACTAATTTGCTTTTTAGCAATCTTTGGTGCATACTTACTAACTTCTTTTCTAGGTTCTTTAATAGCCTTATTCATTACTTCGTCTATTATCATTGTTCTAGCTTTTAATGTTTTTGCAAATGCCTCTTCTATTATCTCATATGTTAACCCATCATTTTTGATATCTACTTGTATTGCAGTTATACCATCTTTTGTTCCTGCTACCTTAAAGTCCATTTCACCAAAGAAATCTTCTAATCCTTGAATATCTGTAACCATAACATGACTTCCATCTTCTTTAGTAAACAGACCTGTAGAAATACCAGCTACCGCTTTTTTTATAGGTACTCCTGCATCCATAAGTGAAAGTGAACTTCCACATACACTTGCTTGTGAAGTTGATCCATTTGATCCTAATACTTCTGATACAACCCTAATTGCATATGGGAATTCTTCTTTAGAAGGTAATACTGGAATAATTGCTTTTTCAGCTAAGGCACCATGTCCTATCTCTCTTCTTCCTGCAGATCTTGAAGGTTTTGCTTCACCTACACTAAATCCAGGGAAGTTATAGTGGTGCATATATCTTTTTGTTTCTTCTTCTTGTATTCCATCTAATCTTTGTTCTTCACTTAGCTTACCTAAAGTTGCTATAGACATAACTTGTGTTTCACCTCTAGAAAATAATGCAGAACCATGTACTCTTTCAAGTAATGCTACTTCTGCTGTAAGCTCTCTTACTTCATCAATTGCTCTTTTGTCTACTCTTTTCCCTTCTTCTGTTACTAATTTCCTTACTGCTTCTTTTTCAAGTTTAGTTGTAGCATCTGATACTATTTTTTTTAGTTCTGTCTCTTCAATATCTTCAGGTATTTCATTTAAACTATCTTTTCCTAATAATTTTTCTTCATATAGTTTTTCAATAATAGTTTCTTCTAATTTTGCAATTCCTTCTTGTAGTTTTAACTTATCTTCACCATCTCTTTCTAAAACTTCTTTCATTTCTTCTAAATAGTTTTCTTTTAAGTATTTTACCATTTGGTCATCTTTCAAAAATGGTGTTCTGTCTATTTCAAATTTTTCTTTTCCAACTTCTTTTGCTATTTTTTCTGCAAACTCACATACTTTAATTATTTCCTTGTGTCCCTCTTTTATTGCATTTAACATTTCTTCATTTGTAAGTTCATTCGCACCTGCTTCAATCATTGTAACCTTTTCTTTAGTTCCTGCAAGTGTTAGATATAGTCTAGATTTTTCTCTTTCATCAAAATTTGGATTTAATACTACTTTTCCATCTACTAATCCTACATCAACTCCACCTACTGGCCCGTTAAATGGTATATCAGATATCATACATGATATTACTGATCCTATCATACCTATTACATCTGGTTGTACATCTGGATTAACAGATAATACTAATATTTGTATTACCACATCATTTCTTAGTTCACTTGGAAAAAATGGTCTAAGTGGTCTGTCTATAGCTCTTGCAACTAATATTGACGCATCTGTAGGTTTTCCTTCTCTTTTTAAATATCCACCTGGTATCTTACCTACTGAATATAATTTTTCTTGGTAGTCTATTGAAAGTGGGAAAAAGTCTATTCCTTCTTTTGGCTCCTTAGATGCAGTAGCTGCAACTAAAAGAGTTGTACCATCACAATTTATCATTACTGACCCATTTGCTTGTTTTGCATATTTCCCTATTTCTACTTCTAATGTTCTTCCAGCATATTCTGTTGTATATTTCTTATACATATTTATCTCCTATTTATTCTATTATTATTTTTTATTTCTTTTATTTTTTAATTTTTTGATTTTTTTCTAAATTTTTAATATATTTCTTTTAGTATATATTATATATTTTTAATAATAAGAAAGCCCACAAATAATTGTATATATAATACTATTTGTAGGCTCTAATTATATAATTATCTTCTTATTGCTAGTTTTTCTTTAACTTCTAAATACTTATGTAAGTCTTTTTTAGCTAAATAATTAAGAAGATTTCTTCTTTTTCCAACTAATTTTAATAATCCAACTTTTGAATGATTATCTTTTTTATGTACTTTTAAGTGTTCTGTTATTTCAGTAATTCTTTCTGTAAGTAATGCTATTTGTACTTCTGTAGATCCTGTATCTTTTGAGTCTCTACCGAATTCTTTTATTATTTCTTCTTTTCTTTCTTTAGTCATTTTATTCCTCCTAACCCTCTATATCATAGTAATAAGCTGACTACTTTTAAAACCATGAAATAGATTAATTTAACAATATGTATATTATACTATACTTTCCAATATATATCAATATTATTATTTTATTTTATTTTAATATATTTTAATTAATTTAATTATTTTAGTTAATTTTATTTTAAGTTATTCTTCATTATTACCACTATTCATATTACTATTTAAAGTATTTTCTTCATGCACTAAATTTCTTATTAATACTTTTCTTAATGCATCTTCATCTAAGTCAACTATTAAATTACCTTCTTTTGCAACAGATATTTTTCCTGTTTCTTCTGAAACAACTACTGCTATTGCATCAGAATTTTGTGATATACCAATAGCTGCTCTATGCCTTGTACCAAATGCCTTATTTACATTTGTATCTGTAGTAAGTGGAAGTATTGAACATGCTGATCTTATCTTCTCATCGCTTATTATAACAGCTCCATCATGTAATGGTGTGTTTGGTATAAATATATTTCTAAGTAGTTGTACAGATACATCTGCGTTTATTGCAA
>CABTXJ010000025.1 GCA_902488785.1 uncultured Eubacteriales bacterium
AAATCCTAATTCTTTTAGTTTATGTATTGCTGTAACTGAATTAATTCCTTGTGCTCTACCATCATTAAATATTGCTGTTTTTGCTTCTTTATTAGGGCTAGTATAATCCATTCTTACTGCAAAGTTTCCAGCTGGTATTCCTTCATACTTATATGATCCATCTTCACCTGTTTCAATATTTGATTCAAACTTTGTTAATCCTTTTAAGTCAATTTCTATATTATCTTGTCTTATATCATTAGGCCAAATGAATGGAACATCAATATATGCAATATGTCCAACTTCTGTTGTTTCTACACCAGGTTTAAATGTCAAGTTTGGATTATTCAGTACCATTTCATTATTTTTTCTTAATGATACTCTTTCTTCAAGAGTAAGTGGCATTTTGGCTATACCTTTTTCATCATCTTTTTTGAATATTCCATCACCTGTTGTAATTCCTCTATTATTTACTGTTCTTTTATCTTCCCAAACTATTCCTTCTAGTGTTCTTTCTTTTGGTTCTTCTTTTGGAATTCTTAAATTTATTATTGGAGCATTATCTGTGTCATCTTCAAATGTTAATATTGTATTTTCATTATCAATATCTTTTAAATCTACATTATCTGGTGCAGAGTTTACGTCATATTTTGCTGATGCCTTTCCAGTCATACAATCATATGATGTGAATTCTGTTATTTCACAAATATTTGCAAGTTCTCCAAGTCTTAAGCTATCTGATAATCTTATTAATGATGGATTATCTTTTAATTCACCTAAACTTTCTTTTTCTTTTTCCGGTCTATCTATTAATTCTGTTAAATTCTTAACTCTATATGTAGTATATATGTCTACTACTTCATATGGATTTAAAACTATATCTTCTTTTGCTCTTTCACCTCTGTGTCTTTCTGCTTCTAAACTTTCAGGTATTTGCATTGATGATTTAAAGTGATAATTTCCATTTGATTCTATATTATATGATTGAAGTGCTTTTACATCTTTTCCATTTATTTCTGGAACTTCCTTCTCATTTACTATATCTGCTGAATTTCCAGATATGTTTCCAATTTTCTTATATCTTGGCATTGGAATTTGTATATCTTTTCTTTCAAGGTCTACATTTGTTTTCTTTTCTTTATCTGATTTCTTTTCAACGCTTGCCTTTGGATCTATTTCTATAGACTTTTTAATTTCTTTATCTACAAGTTGCATCTTATTTGAATGATAATCATCTATTCCAGATACTAGAACTGCATCCATTGAAGAATCGTTATACATTCTCATCTTATATGTTATAAATACATCTAATTGTCTTGTATCATCATGATCTCCATTTGGAACACCATCTCTATTTACTCTTGGATCATCTAATTTGTCTTTCTGTCTTTCTTCTTCAACTTCTTTATTTAATGCTTTAAATAAGTCTTCATTAGAATTATACATTGTTGTTCTATATATATAATCTGTCTTATATATATCTAATGCTTGTTGTATTTTCTTTTCGTCTCTTTCTTTTGCAAGTGGAATATCTATTGATGTTCCTTCTCCTGCTTTTTTCTCTTCTTGTGTTAAATAATCTGTATATAGGTCTGAGTAAATATAGTTATATGCTTTTTTATTAACTGTTATTAATGCATTTTGTAAGTCTTTTGTTATTCCTAAATTTACTGGTTGTCTTTTCTTTATACCTAAATTTAAATTTAACATATACTCATTAACTGCATAATATGTTCCTTTTGCATCTCCGAATTTTGCTGGTATTACTTTACTTACCTTTGTTTCATCATTTAATATTCTTTCTTTTGCAGGTATTCTTACATGTAAATCTAGTAATGTTGCATTCATTAAATGATCTAATATTTCATCACTTGCTTTTCCATCTTTATAGAAGTCTTTTGGATTAACTTCCTTGTATCTGCTATTTACTCTTCTTACCTTTGCTACATTTGATGGTTCTTGTACAGTATCTTTATCCATTTCATAATAGATATCTCTTCCATCCATATTTACTAATTTGTCTATTGGTTGATCATCTGTTGTAACAGATGGTTTTGTTCTTCCTGTTGTATTACCATCTTCTTTCATAGGATCTTTTCCTGTCATTGTAGCATTTACATTATTAAATCTCTCTCTAACTAATGCATTTTCAAATGCCCAAGAACTATCATTGTATAATCCTTTTTCCGGTGCATTTGTACCTACAAGTCCCTTAATCCTATTTTTAACTTCTTCTGTAGTCATAGAAGTTTGATTATCATCTTTTTTCTGGAATGGAAGTACTGGTTCATACATTAATCCGTCATAATCATACCTTACATCAAATGTTATAGCATAATTTTTAGAATCAATTTTTCCACCCATCTTATTTATTTCATCTTTGTTAAATCCAATATCATGGATATCATATGGTCCCCAACTTCCGTCTTCTTTTGTAAATATCTTATGAATTCCATCAACTTCTTCATTATTTTCTGGGTTATATAGTCTTGCATATTGTCTATTTAATATTTCTATTGGTAATCCATCCTTATCTATTTTTACAAAGTTTCTAAATACATGTACTGGTATATCTTTTTTAGGTTCATCTTGCTTTGATCCTTTTGGATTTATATAGTCAAATCCAACATGTTTTTTAGTATCATCTGGATTATCTCTCCACACTCTACCACCTATTGGAAATACCAAGTTAAACATTGGGTATTTTTCCTTTTCTTCTGGCTCAAAGTATAATTCAACCTCACACTTTTCTAGCCATCTTATTGAAACTACAGATATTAATCTCTGTGTTGTGTGTTCATGGTCATCTGATTGAACTTCAATCCTTGTTCTAATTCCTCTAGCTGGATCTAATCCATTCATTATTGATTCTGGATCTAAGAAATCTAATTTTCTAGTTATTCTAACATTATTCTTAATTATTGCTTTTGAATCATATGTTCTTCTATATCCATTTGCTTTCATATAGTGGAATGTAAATCTTGCTTTACTTATTTGTTTTAGTGCTGGGTCATAATCTATTTCAAAATAGAATGGTTCATTAGGTGCAGGTAATCCTTCCATTCCAGGATAGTCTGCTATTTTTTGATTTCCATTAACTAGTCCATCTTTTTCTCTTCCAATTTTTAATCTCCAACCTTTTACGTCTTGTAATCCTAATTCTTTGTCACTGATATTTTTTTCATTTTCTCTTGTAACTCTTACATTTTGTCCTTCGTTTTTCAAATCAGATTTTGCTTTATTTTTTGGTTGATAAATTACAGGACCAAAGTCTAATTCTGTATTAACTGCCCAGTAATTATTTGCTATTGAGTTTTGATAATTAGACAAAAATACATTTAATGCTAATATATATTCTCTATATTCCTTATCTTCTTTTTCATAATTAGGAAAACCATTTTGACCATATATGTATCTACCTTTGAATTCTTGTAATTTTCGAAGATATTTCTTTTTAGGTTGGTAATACACCTCATCCATTATATTTATATTTTCACGGTCGAAATCACCTCCACCCCATATTTGATTCATTAGTCGAATTCTTTGTTTTCCGCCTTCTGGCTTAAGTGTTGTTATTTCTACTGTTCCATCTGAGTGTGCAACTCTTATTTTTCCATTAGGATCTGGCTGTTCTGGTAAAAAGCTTCTTGTATTATCACCATATTTTCCACCTATTTTTCCATATCCTAATTCATATAATTTTTGTCTTGTATAATATGAAATCTTATCATACATTTTACATAATCTAATCATTTCACTATCATTATAGTTTTTTAACTCATATTCATATTCATCTGATAGTAAGCTACCTGCAAAAATTCCTGTTTTTAATGCCTTTTCTTGAATATTAAAAGCTTCAATAGATTGGATTATTAAATTCAAGCAATCTGTTTCTGCATTTGTAACCTTATCTTTTGCTTTTAAAGCTTCCTCAAATTCTTCTTTTGCTTCAATCAAATTACGTTTTGCATATGCAAATCTAGATTTTTTATCATAACTATCATTTGCCGGCTCTATAAATCCATTTTCATATTTGTAACCAAATAGTATATCTGCTCTTTTTTGTGCTACTTCATATTCTTTTTTTAATTTTTCAAGTTCTTCATAATCTTTTAATTTTTCAGAATTTTGTGGTAATCCAGCATGTTCAAAAGCATCTTCATATTTAACTTTGTAATTTGTACTTCCATCACTATATATACCTTTTAATGATACATCAGTTAATGCACTAAAATAACTATATTTTTGATCTTTATTATCTGTTTCTGTATTATATTTAGTTCCATCTAATACATAATCCAATTTAAATGGTCCTACCAACCATTTTTGTCTTGTTGCATCAAAATGTACTTTTGTTGCTTTTTCTAGATCTTCATCTGCATCTGTACCATCTGGTCCTAAAACTCTTGGCTCATATTTTATTTCTGGATTAGCAATTTTTATAGTTCTTGGTTGTTTTGTTGGTTCTGGTAGCTCATCATTTTTATTTACAACTATAAATGGCCTTATTGGTGGGCCAAAGAATTTTTGCCTTTTCCTTTGAATTGTTGGATGTGTATTTTGAAATTCTATCATTTTATACCAATATCTTTTAAAATCCTGTCCTGCATAATACGTATTTTTACCATAATCAACAACACTTGCAATTTTTAATCCTTTTCCTATTTTGTCTATTTCAGGATCCATCCATATAGCTGCTTGTATTCCATTTTCAGCATTTTTACTTGTTTCTCCCATATAATGATCAGGTATCTGATATTTTGATTCATTTTGTTTTCTTTGTGCAAAAGAGCTAACATAAAACATTAAAGCAAAATTTTCTGGAGTAAATGCCATTTCAGTATTTCCAGTTATATATGTTCTAGCTTCAGATTGCATTCCTGCATTATCTAAAGATCTATCATCTGGAAACCTATCCATTGCATCATTGTGTATTTTTGGTGTAATTGAACCACCTGCTTCAAATTCTTCTTTAATTCTTTTTACACCTTCTTTAACTGCATCTGCATATTCTTTTTTCTTCTGTTTTTTTACTTCTGCTGAATCTTCAACTGTAATTTCTTCTATATATACTCTATTTTTTGTTCCAATTAATTCTACCCACTCACCAAGTTCATTTCGAACTAGTTTTGGTATTTTGTTTCCATTTTTTTCTATATAATATACAGGTTTCCCCTTTTCTTCTACGACAGTTATTTCTTCTTTATGAGAATATTCAGGCTCTTTTATTCCCATTTCTTCTAGTTTATTTTTTATATCTGCTTCTGTTCCATAAGTACCATAGCTACCCAAAGTATAGTCTTTATCATTTCTATCACCTTGTGTTGCATCTTTTGCTGAAAGCATAATACGATTTGCTACATCTTCTGCATTCATATCAGTATAACCATATGAATCTTGTATTGCATGTATCAAACTTTCTTTAGTGTTTCCTATAGTTGCAGGTAAAAGCACATTTCTTTCAATACAAAATACACCAGCATCCGCAAATAAATCTTTCTCATTATAACCTACTATTTTAGCATTATCTATTTTTTCCATGCCTCGTGGGTCATATAGTTTTCCTTCATTAACCATGTATTTAGATGCTATATCGTCTGGATTAAACGCATTTTTGTTAGGATCAATTTTTTGATCTGGTTGTGTGGAATCGTTTGTCTCCTTGTATAGCACATTATTTGCTTGGCTTTCTAATATTTTTCTATTTTCACCTTCTGAAAAAAACTTGAATAATTCATTTCTAATTGTTGCATATCTTTTAGTTTCTTCACTTACATTTTTTCCAGGTTGTACTCCAGTTATTTGATTTCTTGCATATAGCCTAGTAAAGTCACCATTGTAGCTAACAGCATATATTAATTTGTTAAATACTGGTGATATTGCCATAATTAAAAATATCAAACTTACTAATACAATTATCTGCTTTTTGTCTTTTTTCTTTTGCAAAGCCTTTTCCTCCTCATTAAAAGTTATTTATTACATTTATAATCACACATATATATTTTTTTTTCAATATATGTGAACTTTTAGAAACTATATTTAAACATTAGTTTTAACTATTTTTTACAATAAAAAAGATTATACTTTTTAGTGGAAATATGCATTTTAAGATCCATTTGTTTTTCTATTATCATATGGATGATAAAATGCTTTTTACCAGCATTTTAGTCTTATTTTTTATTTTTGTTAAAAAAGATATTAATATTTTTTATTTTATTTTTTTTAGTAATAACTTAATATATATACATTTATTTTGTAGTTTTTAAAAAAAAGCTTAATTACTTTTTGTTTTTTTCTTAATAGTTTTTATCAAAAATTTTTATCCTTATTAAAAATACATTTCATTTTTGTAACACAATTTATCTGTTATAAAATTGTACAAAATTAAAAAGCAGGATCACCTGCTTTTCTTTATTTTATATTACCTTCTTTATCTATCTTTTTTAGTCTCATCCAATTTACAACCATATATATTCCTATAATAGGAACTATTATTGAAAGAATTATTAAAACCACATTTTCTTTTATACCAGACCTTGGGTAGTCTTCTTCTTGTTTTTTATTTACTATACCTCTATTATTTGGATTATTTAAATTTTGTAATTCCGTATTATTTTCATTATTTTGATAAGTTCCATCTGGATTTATTGGAATTAACTCTCCATTTCTAGTTGTAAATATGCTTGCTCCATCATTTCCAGAATTAATTGTATTTCTATTATTTTGAGATCCAGTAGTTATAAATCCACCTTGTTGTTGGTCAGGCAATGTATAATCTCTTGGTAATTTCCAACTTGCTACATATACTTGGTCAACATTTTGCGGAGCATCTACTCTTTGTTGTGTAGAACCTTTCCATCCTGCAAATACAAAACCTGGTTTTTCAGGGGTTGGAACAAAAGGTAATGAAAAACCTTTTTGTATAATAAATGTAGTTTTGCCATTTATTTTTCCTCCATTTGGATCAAAAACTATTTTTACTTCTTGCCTATTTGGATTAATATTTCCACCACTTATATCTTTAACCCACGTAGCATAAAATGCAATGTCTTGCCTTTGTTCTCTAGATAGATTAGGTCTCCAACCTTGGAATATATATCCTGCTTTTTTTGGATTTGGCGGTGCATATTTATCAAGTTTTTCTCCTGAATTAAATTCTCCTTCTTTATATACTTTTTCAACTTTACCTATTTGAGACATTTCGAAAAATGAATATTTATACTTTTTTATTGTCCACTTACTTTTTATTTGCATATTTGAATTTATTGGTGTGTTATAATCTATTTTCCATCCATTAAATGTATAGTCTATATTTGTTGGTTGAGAACTTTCTAATGCCTTTATCACTGCAGGGTTTTCATTTAATGTAGTACCTTCTTTAATTCTAAAAGCTCTTGATCCATTTCCATTTTGAAAATGCCCCGGAACAGCTATAAATAATATTGTAAGATCTTTCTTTGGTTTTGGATCAGGTTCTGGTTCAGGATCAGGTTCTTCTTTTTTTTCAAATATTGGAGTAAACACAGTGTCTTTTCTAATTATAGTTTTTGATATATCTGGACTCCATTTTATAAAAACATATCCTTCTTTTTCAGGTAATTCTTTCGGCCCATTTGCTATAGAATTTTCTGCTACTTCTTCTTGATAAAATATCTCGCCGCTTTCATCTTTTAAAAACACAACATTGTATTTTTTAGCTTCATCCTTTTTCCATAATGCTCTAAATGTCATATCTTTATCTACTTTTACATTTACATCATTATCCCATCCTGTAAAAGTATAACCATCTTTTTTAGGTATAATTTTATCTGCTATTTCTTTAACGTTTGTTCCATTCTGTACATTTTTTTCATAATACACTTCAGATGCTAAGCTATCTTTAAATACCAATTTAAATATTTCAACATATGGAGGCTCTCCTACTTTACTAAAAGTTGCATTAAGTGTTACATTTTCATAAATTGGAACACCACCTAATGGTATTGACCATCCTTCAAATTTATCTTTTGAATTTTTTACTATATATCTATCTTTAGGTATTGCACCTTTAGTGATAGTTATATACATTTCTTTACCCATTTCTTGATTTGTTTCAGTATCATATATTATTCCATCACTAGTTTTCAATGTTATTTTTACATGGTTATCTGTTACTTTAGGAAATATATATGCTGAAGCTCTAAATCCTATATTTTTATTTGCCTTTCCAGTATCTCCTCTAAATGAAAACATTGATTTATTTTTATCTAACTTATCTGATCCTCTAGTTATAAATACATTATCTCCATATGGGTAATCACTTATTCCACTACCTAATGCTGAATTCTTATCAGAGATTGGAACAGTTGTTTCATATATACCATCTCCATAATTTATATATCTATTTCTTTCTACTTCTTTAATATTATCTGCATATTCTTTTGCATCAATTTTAAATGGATATAATTCTATTTTACTTTTTATATCTATATCCTTTGATCCAACTTTTTGTGTATTTGATATTTTTAAACTTTTTCCATTTTCTTCAATTGATTTAGATGAATTAGATATATATGCACTTGTCCATTCTCTTATTCCATCATTTAAATCATAAACTCCTGTTATATTACCAGTCGAACTTTCTTCTTTATCTTCTATATATGAAACTGTATCTTTATTTGTACCTGCTACACTTTGTGTTAAATAATATATTGCTCCTAATTCGGTATTTCTTGGTAATCCTACTTTTACAAAATCATCTGTAAATCCATAACTATTTCCTTCAAGCGAAGAATTATCTAACTTACTAAAAGCATCTCCTACTGAAACATTTGTTAATTTAGTTTTAGAATTTTTAAATTCTGGTGATTTTATATTTCCAGTTGCTTTATATTTTGCAATCCAGAAACCATTTCCCATTACTTTATCTTTGAAAAATGCTGGATGGATTGTATATCCTTCGGGAATATCTGTCCCGTCTTCTAAAATATATTTTATTTCAATTTTTATATTTTTAGTAATTACATCCTCTGGAAATTTTACAGGTTTATAGTTCTTATCCACATAATCATTTTGAATTCTATATCCTTTTAAATCTTTTTTATTTGCATCATTATAGTATGCTATCCTATATGCAAATGTTGGTATCCAAACCCAATAACTTCCATCTTTTGTTTTAGCGTTTGCCCATCTTTTATCATTATAATCATACCATTTTTCTTTTTCTAAAAAAGGTCCTTTTAATTCTTTTTCTTCACCATTTTCCCAATAAATAGCCTTCATTCCTGGTAATAGTGCAGGTTCTCTTGCTTTTCCAAAAGCAATTGGAGTATTTGCATAATTATCTATTTTTTTAGCACTAATATTATATGTATTTTTTAATACACTCAATATTATTATTAATAATACTGAAAGTATCAAATAATATATAATACCTTTTTTATACTTTCTCATATTTTCTCCATTTTTACATAATCATTATAATTACAATTATATTATAATAATTTATAACAAATATGTATATATATTAAAGTATTTTAAC
>CABTXJ010000026.1 GCA_902488785.1 uncultured Eubacteriales bacterium
ATATATATATATATATATATCAGGATTTTCTAAATTTTTAATATTTCTTTTACTTATTTCTTTTTGTTCTACTTATATAATTTTTCTTTTCCACCTAAAAAGAAGCGGATTTTATCCACTTCTTCTTTACTGTTTTCATTACTTCCTTTGTTTCTTTGCTTATCTTTTCCTTTTAGGTATTATTACCTATTTTTTTCTTCATCTTTTTCAAATACATTCATAGATAATATAGTAACTGCAATTATTGCAATTAAATATAGTATATTTTCTTTCATATTTACACCTTTTTTAGGCATTGGGTGGTATATAGGTTTTCCTAAATGTACTTTTTCATCTAATTCTTTTAGCTTTTCTTCCATGCTATGTGCTTCTTCTTCAGTTATTTCTTTTTCATCATATATCATGTATTCTTTTTTAAATAATCCTACATCTACTAAATCATATTTCCTATCATCTTTTGCTATTTTTTCTAATACCTTATCTTTTTCTTGTGCATTAGTAAAAGTTGCAACTACACTGTAGTAATTTCCTTCTCTTTCTTTTTTAGTTATAGCATTTTGTATCATATATACTGTTCCAAATATAATTAAAAGAATTAGTATTTGTATAATTATATTTTTAATTTTGTATTTTTTATTACTTTCTCTTTCCATTTGTTTCTCCTTTAATCTAGCTTTTTCATATTCTTAACAAATATATAGTTATGTGTAAACAATAGTATTATTGCAATAAATAGTGTCATTGCAAATGATGATAATAATATATTATGTGAAAAACTTAGTATTATTGATGATATTATTAATATGAAAGTATATTTTAATGTATCAACTACTTCATCTGCTATTTCATAATCTTTTTCTTTAACATTTTGTAAATATTTTAGTAATATTACATATTCTAATATATATGCTACAACTACTGCAACTAAACTAGGTATTGTAACTACAACATCAGTATATCTAATTGCAAGAACCAATACTGCAAAGAAAGATATATTAACTAGCATTGCATAAAGTCCTTTTAATCCATATTTAAATACTAATGAAAGTGCAAGTATTAACATTACTGCAAGTATTACTAAAAGTATTATCTTAGCATTTTTGTAATTAATATTTTCTTTTATTCCATTTGTTTTTTGTTCCACATTATATTTTATTGGTGTTTTTCCAACTTTCAAAGCATTTTCTAATCTCTTAGCTTCACCATATATTGCAGTTATTACATCTTTGTTTTTTCCATATCCATTTCCTAAATTAATTTGCATTAATCCTTCATCCATTGGTTCTGCAAAAGTAGCTTTAACAAGTTCCATTCCAGCAACTGTTACAGTTGCCTTTTTCTCATATTTCTTACCATCTTTTTCTTCTTGCACATATTTTCTTGAAACATCTGAAAGTATTTTTTTACCTTCATCATTTAATTTTACATCAAGTATTACACCATATCCTTGATAAATATTTGCCTTAGCTTCTTTAATATGTTTTTCAGTTAAATATACTTTTCCTGTTATACTATCTTTAACTTCAAAGCTTCCTGTTGTACTTAATATACTTTCAACACTTTTAGCTCTTTGTGTATCAGATTTTTCATCTGTAATTGGATCAGATGTTAAATTTGCAATTTTTTTAGTCTCTGGTACAGATACAATTATTTGTCCTGTTTTTTCATTTTCTTTAATTTTGTATTCTGATATATTAGCAGCCTTCAAATATCCTTCAATCATATTTTTAGATATCTTGTAATTATCTTCTGTTAATACCTCTTCAGGGTTATCTGCTATCTTTCTTTTTTCTATTTTATATTCTTTAACTTCTTCATCAGGTGATATTTGTTCTGGCTTTTCTTCTTCATTTTTTTTGTTTTCTTCATTATCCTTAGAAAGTTCTACATCACCTAATGCATCTTTTTGTGGTACTCTTCTTACTGTTTTTCCATCTTTATCTACATATGCATCTGTTTCCATTACACTAGCAGATGGAGTAAGAACATATTCATCATATGGTGTAAAAATATCTGAATACTTGTATGCAGGCATTTTTGATGCAATCTCTGTTCCGAAATCAGAATATATTCCAAATACACCAAGTATTATTAAAAGTAACATAATTAAAATTAATATTATTAAAGATATTATACTTTTAAAATTTCTTTTTTTGCTTCTAATCTTTTTCTTTTCTTTTACTTTTTCTTTAATTTCTTCAACTTCTTCTCTAACATTTTCATTTGTAGTTATTTCATTATTTTCTTTCATTTCTTTTGCTTCTACATTATCAATTATTTTAGCTTTATTTTCTAAATTTTCTTCTATTAGTATATATTTAGCTTTCTTTTTTTTCTTGTTATTTTTCTTAGACATTTTAATTCCTTCCATCCTAGTAATATATTTTATTAAAGTAATTTACTATTTAATTTAATTTAATTTATTTTATTTTACTTTACTTAATTTCATTTAAATTTACTTTAATTATATTTATATTTGTTTTTGTTCTTTTTGCTATATTATTATTATTTTTTTATTTATATATATTCTTCCTGTTATTTTATTATTTTATTATATTCTAATTACTTGCAGAAGTTATATTAACTCCATTTTGGTTATCATTTGTATTCATGTTTTGATTTGAAGTTATATTTGTATTTTGATTTATGTTTTGATTTGGATTTTGATTTTGATTTGAAGTTATATTTTGTTCCTGATTTGTATTTTCATTATCTGTAATTGGTACAGCAGTATTTTTTCTTCTAGGTACAGTTGTTTCTGTATTTCTACTATTGCTTTCATTATTGCCTTGCCTATTTAATTCTACTATGTTTGATCCACTTTGTGCATAATATTTAGCTTCACCATTTTGCATTAGCATATATATTCTATCAAAATTTGGTGGTAAAACAAACTCTCCCGTCTTCTTAGCATTACTTGATATTATTCCATATAGTCCTTCTTCTGTTCGTACTACAACTCCTGAATATCCATTATTTGCACTTTCTGGTATAGCAAATACGCTTTCACCTTGTTCAATATCTGACTTATTTGTAGTAAATCCTCTTGCAAAGGCAACTTGCTTGTCTATCTTATTATTTTGTAATTTAAATCCTATCTTATCTAATTTTTCTACAATTTCTTTAGGTAATTCAATTTCATTTTTTTCTTGATAGCCATTACCTGGTTCAACATATTCCATTTTCTTACAACCAAGTCCTATCAATTTTTGTCCAATTAATACTTCTTTATTGCTATCTGCATAATAGAATCCCCATCTATTATCTTTAAATACTGGTATTAAATTACCAAATAATATCTTACCAGCATCTTCACTTTCACTTGGATAAAAGCTTGTATCATATCCAATTATATCAAAGTCTGTAGGTATAACTATTTGTCCATCTATTCCTACTAAACCATATTTTTTAGTTCTATCTGAAACTAGATATAGTTGTTTTTCTTGTGAATATACGCTTATTGAAGCATATTCTCCTGCTTTAATTACAGTCTTTCCATTTTCTAAGTTTTTAAGTTCGATAAGAGTGTTTTGCATACAATACACATTACTATTATTTTGTGCATAACGTACATCATCATATTTTATTGGTATAACATTGTTAGAAATTGCTCCACCATTTACTTGAAAAACTCCTCTTTCTTTTGATTGATTATCTGCTAAAAATGCATATCCATCAATTATTGATCTTCTATTTTGGTAATTAGAGTCTATACTATATTTCCCAAGTGATCTTGCTATTTGTTGCTCTAAAAAGTCTATTGTATATATTTTAAGTATTTTACCATCTTTACTTTTATCAAATCTAACATTAAATGCATATTTTGCATCATCTAATGAAAGAGCTAATTTTCCATTAATTTCTTGTACTGGATTTTTTAATTTAAACTGTTCTTGATTTAATATTATTTTATCCATTTTAGTAAGTTCTCTTTTTGGAACCTCTTTATCACCTTTTTGTTCTTCTTCTTTTGTAAGGACAAATTCACCTTTTTCATTAAGCTTTCTATCTAAGTGATCATATTTTATATATTTTGTATATGAATCTGACTTACTATCAAATTGTACTGCTTCATATACAGTATCTATATAGAATTTCTTAGAATCTTCTTCATGTTTTGTAGATTTATCCTCTGAATATTCTCTATTATATAATGAATACATTTTTGTATTTGTATTTCTTATAAAATCATCAAGAATCACATATTCTACATTATCTTTCTTTTGTATCATACTTAATGTACTTTGTGGTAATTCCTTTCCATTAAATACAATCTTATTTTTTTTACTATCAGCATATTTAATAAAAACTATTAATAATATTAAAAGTATTATTAATATTGTATTTATTGTCATTATCTTAGTAATTTTTCTACCTAATACCGCTTTTTGATCCTGTTTTTTTTCTTCCAAATCATTCCTCCAAATCTAAACCATATTTTTTATAAAACTCATTCCTGAAATTTAATAAATTGTCATTTTCAATTTCTTTTCTTATCCTTTCTGTTAACTTAGATAAGAAATATAAGTTATGATATGAGACAAGTCTCATTCCTAATATTTCATTACAGCTAATTAAATGCCTTAAGTATCCTCTTGTATAATTTTTACAAACAAAGCAATCACATTCTTCATCTAGTGGTCCTTTATCTAATTTATATTTAGCATTTCTTATTGTTACTTTTCCATGTGATGTAATTGCTTGTCCATGTCTTGCAATTCTAGTTGGGTATACACAATCAAACATATCAACACCTGCAAGTACTGAGTCAAATATATAATCTGGTGTTCCAATTCCCATATTGTATCTAGGTTTGTTTTCTGGTAATAATTTAGTTGTATATTCAAGCATTTCTTTCATCAATTCATGTGGCTCGCCTACACTTAATCCTCCTATACTATATCCAGGAAAATCTAGTTTTGTAAGTTCTTCTACACACATTTTTCTTAAATCCTTATACATTCCTCCTTGAACTATACCAAAAAGGAATTGTCCTTCTTTTTTATGTGCTTCTTTTCCTCTTTTAGCCCATCTAATAGTTCTTTCAGTAGATTTTTTAGAATATTCATAGTCTGCAGGATATGGTATACATTCATCAAATGACATTATAATATCTGCACCTAAATTTTCTTGTATTCTAATACTATCTTCTGGAGACATAAATAATTTTCTTCCATCAATATGTGATCTAAAAGTTACCCCTTCTTCTTTTATATCTCTTATCTTAGCTAAACTAAATACTTGAAATCCACCACTATCTGTAAGGATTGGTCTATCCCAATTCATAAACTTATGTAGTCCACCAAATTGTTTTACTACCTCAGATGTTGGTCTTAAATTCAAATGATATGTATTAGAAAGTATTATTTGTGCGCCTATTTCCTTAAGTTCTTCTTCTCTTATCCCCTTTACATTTGCAATTGTTCCTACTGGCATAAATATTGGTGTTTGTATATCTCCATGCATTGTATGTATTACACCTCTTCTTGCACCTGTTTGCTTATCTACATGTAACAATTCAAAAAATGGTTTTTCCTCTTTTGTAATATTATTATTGTTATCTTCCATATTTTACTTATTCTTTCTATTTTTCTATTTTTCTATATTTTTTTATTTTTCAATTACTTATTTTTGATTGTAATATCTTTTGTCTTATTTAAGTCTACATTTTGATCTGATACTTTTTCTCCATCAATGTATACACTAAGTCTTCCTACACCATATCCAGATATTAGTACTTCTTTTGCTGTTTCATCTGTATCTATTTTCTTATTTAATACTTCATCACCACTAAAGTTAACTACTACTGGTACTTGTCTTTTTAATATCTTATCTTCATCTTTAATATATGATGAAACATCTATTTTTACAGTTCCTTTTAATAATACAGGTAATCTATTTACAAATATAGTAACTGTATCTTTTTCTTTTACTGTAGTTCCTGGTGTTGGATCAATTGCAGTTACAACTCCATCTGATACTGTTTCATATACTACTTTTTCTTCTTTAACATTTAATCCTAATGCTTTAAGTTCTTTTTTAACATCTGCTTCATTTCTATCTGCAACTACTGGTATTTTAACATCTTTTCTTGAAGTTCCCTTGCTTACTTTAATAATTACCTTATTTTTCTTTGGCATCATATTTTCATTATTTGCTTCATATTCAACTTTTATTATTTTTCCAGCTTCTATTTCTTCTGAAAACTCTTCTTCTATTTCATATTTAACTTCTAATTTTTCTAACTCTTTTGTTAATTCCTCTTTTGACATTTTTTCCATATCTTCAGGTAACTTAACAAGTTCTGGTCCTTTACTAATAAATATCTTTATTTTTGTTCCTGTTTTTATCTTATAGTTTGGTTGAAATGGTGGTATCTGTTTTATTACATATCCTTTTTCAACATCATCACTGAATTCTTCAACTATTTCATATTCAAACCCTAATTTTTCTAACTCTTCAATTGCTTCTTCTTTACTTTTTCTTTTTTCGTCCATTTCTCCTGTTAAATTAGGTATAAATGTTTCTTTTTCTCTTGCATCATTTAAAAGTTTTGTAGCAAATATAGTAATTAAAATTAACAAAACTACAATAGCTATAGCTGTAAGTGTAGGTTTTAACCAAGGTTTTTCTTCAAATATATTAGTTTTCTTATTATTTCTCTGCATATCTTGTGATTCAGATACTGCATTCTTATCATCTTCATTTAGTAAGGTAAAATCCACTTCTGGATTTTTAGTTAATATTTCTAGATCTCTTAAAAATTCTGTTGCTGAATCATATCTTTCATCTTTGCTTTTTGCCATTGCCTTCATAATTATATAGTTTAGTCCCTCAGGTATACTAGGGTTTAATATTTTAGCATCAACGGGTTTTTCTTGTACTTGTTTTAATGCTACAGATACTGGTGTATCTGCATCAAATGGTACTTTACCTGTTACCATTTCATACATAACAATACCTAATGAATATAGGTCTGACTTTGCATCTGTTACTCCACCTTTTGCATGTTCTGGTGAAAAATAGTGTACAGATCCAATAATACTACCATATGCTGTCATAGTAGCTTTTGTTATAGCTTTTGCTATACCAAAGTCTGTAACTTTTGCTATCCCTTCTTCTGTTATTATTATATTATGTGGTTTAATATCTCTATGTACTATACCATTTCTATGTGCCATATCTAATGCAGATAATACTTGTTTTGCAATATTTACTGACCATTTCCATGATAATTTTCCTTCTGCTGTTACTATTTCTTTTAATGTTTTTCCTTTTACAAGTTCCATTACAATATAGTATACTCCATCTGTACCAACATCATATACCGATACTATATTTGGATGTGTAAGTGATGCTGCAGACTGTGCTTCATCATTAAATCTTTTAATGAACTCTGAATCTGTAGTAAACTCATCTTTTAATACTTTAACTGCAACTTCTCTATTTAACACCTTATCTTTTGCCATATATACTACGGCCATTCCACCGTTTCCTATTTTATCTTCTATAACATATCTGCCTTGAAGTACTTTGCCTTCTAAGTCCATAAATGCCCCCTTTTTATATACCTTATATTCATTTAAATATATAATATTTTAGCTATTTATTATATATATTAAACAAAATATATATAATATTTACATAATGTTAATATATTATTCTTATATTCTACTTTTTATTTTTGCTTTTTATATTTTACCATTTATTTATTCTTTGTTTTCTTTTTCATTTTTTTACTTTTGTCTTTTATTTCCGCTTTTATTTTTTAACAACTATTGCTGTTATATTATCTAATCCACCATTTGCATTAGCTTCATTTATTAAATCTTCTGCTGGATTTGATGAAGTTCTTAAAATTTCTTCTATTCTTTCTTCTAATACCATGTTTGTAAGTCCATCTGAACACATAAGAAGTATGTCATCTTTTAATAATTTCTTATTAAACACATCTGCTTCTACTAGTTTTCCTGTTCCTACAGCTTTTGTTACCATATTTTTATTTGGATGTGTTCTTCCTTCTTCTCTTGTTATTTTTCCTTCATCTATCAAGTTTTCTATATAACTATGATCTTTAGTAAGTTTTCTAAAGAAGTTCTTTCTAAGCCTATATATACTACTATCTCCTGCATGTCCTATGTATATATCATCTTTAATAAGTAATACAATTTCAATTGTTGCTCCCATATATTTTAAGTCTTCATCTTCTTTAGATTTTTCATTTACTATCATATTTGCATATTCTATTGCACCATTTACTAATTTTTTAATGTCTTCTCTATCGTCAAATGTTATCTCATAATTTGTAGTTATATAGCTTTTAGCTGCTTCAACTGCCAAGGTACTTGCTACTCTTCCTCCATGATAACCACCCATACCATCAGATAATATAAATAGGTCTATTCCCATTTCTTCATCTGATACAAAGTATGAATCTTCATTTACTTCTCTTGATTTTCCAATATCTGATTTTGCAAAAATTCTCATATTTTCCTCTTTACATATTTTGCTTTCTTAATTGTCCACATGCTGCTTCTATATCTTCACCTAATGTTCTTCGTATAGTTGCAACAATATTATTATCATTTAGATAGTCTCTAAATTTTAATATGTTATCATTTGTACTCTTTTTGTAATTTGTTTCGTCTATTTCATTTATTCTAATTAAATTAACATGACATTTAATATCTTTAATTAAACTAACTAATCTTTTTGCATCTTCTAAACTATCATTTAATCCATTAACCATTGCATATTCAAAAGATACTCTTCTTCCGGTAACTTTTATATAATACCTACATGCATCTAATAGCTCTTCTATATTATATCTTCTATTAATTGGCATTATCTCTGATCTTAGCTCATCAGTTGTATAATGTAGTGATATTGATAATGTACATTGTGTTTTAAGGTCTGCTAAGTCTCTTATCCTATCTGCAAGTCCTGATGTTGATATGCTAATATGCCTTGCTCCAATTTCTACTCCAAATGGATCATTTATTATTTTAATTGCATTAATTAGATTATCAAAATTATCTAATGGTTCACCTATACCCATAAATACAATATTAGATATTCTAAGGTCTTCTTCTCTTTGTATTTTTAGTATTTGATCTACTATTTCGCCTGTTTGCAAATCACCTTCAAATTTTGCTTTAGTAGATGCACAAAACTTACATCCCATCTTACAGCCTTTTTGTGTTGAAATACATAAAGTATAACCATATTTGTATTTCATAAGAACGCATTCTATTGCTCCACCTGTGGGTAATCCTAGTAAG
>CABTXJ010000027.1 GCA_902488785.1 uncultured Eubacteriales bacterium
AAGTGATAAAGAAGTAGAAGATCCAAATGATCCGGTTACTTCAGGACAGATACCACCACAAGAAAGAACATATGCAGTAGCAACAAGGGAACATGACTCAGGATCAACAGAACTTGTAACATTATCACCACCTACAGGTTTAGGACAAAAAGATAAAGCTAGAAAAGAAGCATTAATAATTACTATAATAACAGGAGCAATGGTAGTAGCAATACTTACACAAGGCATATCTGGAAATAGTAATAAAAGAAACAGAAGAAAGCTGTAATAAAAAAAGCTAAATAGATATAATTTTTAAAAAGATAGCAGAAAAATCTGCTATCTTTTGATTTTATATTAAAATTAAGATTACAAAATTAAATATATTAATTATATTAATATTTTTGACTTTAAATAGAGCATTTTATATAATTTATGTATAATTAAGTGTTATATATGTATAATTACACACACGGAGGATATAAATGAATGATTCATTTAGAATAACAGAAAAAGAAACTGTTAAAACTTTAATATATGAGATTATTAAAGTAAATATAAAAGATAGAGAAATAGAAACAACATACAAATTTGAAAGACTTGAAGGGAAAGTTGTGTCTGAAAATAATGGAATAAAAATTAAAGAGTATACATTAAAAACAAACAATCCAAACATAATTATTGTTACTATTTGGGAAGACAAATGCGCAGTAAATGGTGGGATTATAAAAGATGGAAAACTTATAATATCTTCAAAATCAAAAGGAATAAGATATAAGGCTGTTAAGATAAATCAAAGTGCTGAGTATTTTAAGTATGAACCTTCTGAAAATAGGAAAATATTAATTATAGATTTAGAAGATGGAAAAGAATTAAAAGAAGAAAAAATAAAATATAATGATAAAGAATATATTACCTGTAAAATTGTTCCAAATAAAAAATATTTAGCAATAGAATTTAGATTTGGAATTAGTAAAATAATAGTAATAGGAATGTGTAAATTTGAAAAAGAAAAAGGAAAATATATTGCAACAATTGATCCAAGAGAATCACAAAGAATAGACTATGAATTCTTTTTAAGAAATATCGAAAAAAATATGTCAAAAGAAATAATTTTAGAAGATAGACAGGAAAGATCAAAGGAAGGATTCTAATATGAAAGAAAAATTAGAAAAGCTAAAAAGAATTGCAATAGTATCATTAATTGCAATGGTTATACTATCCATATTTGTTATACCTGCAATTGCAATTTCTATAGTAGCAGGTGCACAATATGTAGCTCCAAATCCAACAAGTGCTCTTCCTATTACTTCTAATTTGAAATTTGGTATAACACATCCATTTAAAACTATTGGTATATTAAAAGCCACACCTCAAGGATTAGCAGTATATATTAGATCAATAAGAATATTGTTTTATTTAATGTTAGTGTTTGCAATATTTATGCTACTAAAAAAAGAAGAAGAAATAGATCCTTGGGAAAACAAAGAACATGCTTCAAGTAGGTGGTCAAAACAAGGAGAACAATATAGCATATTAAGCAAAACAGATGGAATACTACTTGCAAAAGATAATTACTTACCTGTTGATAAACCTGGAAATATTAATGTAATGGTTGTTGGTGGATCTGGATCTGGTAAGTCTGCAGCATTTGTTAAACCAAATGTTATACCACTTTTAGGATCATATGTATTTACTGACCCAAAGGGAGAACTATATGATGATACAGCAGGATATTTTGAAGCAAATGGATATGAAATAAAGGTATTAAACTTAATGAATCCAAATAAAAGCGATGGATTCAATCCTCTTATGAATATACGAAATGTAGATACAGATTTAGACATAGTTACGAGCACTATATTTACAGGTCAAGGTGGAACAACAGGAAGTGACCCATATTGGGATAACATGGCAGAAAAGATGCTTAAGGCATTAATATTATTTTTGATAGAAGGAAGACCGGTAGAAGAAAGAAACTTAGCAAGTTGTGCAAATCTTGTAAGGCTTGCAAATAATAACGGAAGTTTTAATATAGTGTCAGACCTAATGAAAGTATTACCAGATGGCAGTATGGCAAGAAAAAGTTATGAAGACGTTCAAATAGCTACAGATAAGGCATATAGTTCAATACTATCTACATTACAATCTAAGCTTGGTAAGTTTGACTCTTCAGCAATTGCAGCACTTACTGCAACAAATACAATAGAATTTAAAGATATATCTGAAAAGAAAACAGCTCTTTATGTAATATCGCCAGACTCACATTCTACATATGATTTCTTACTTACTATATTTTTCTCACAGATGATACAACAACTATATGACCACGCAGATAAGAATGGAGGAAAGCTAAATATACCAGTATATTTCTTCTTAGACGAGTTTGCAAACATTGGTCAAATACCAGATTTTGATAAGAAAATATCAACATCAAGAAGTAGGAAAATTAACTTTAATGTTATTATACAGAATTTAGATCAGTTAGAGGCAATATATCCAGATTCATTTGAAACTATACTTGCAAATTGCGATACTCACTTGTATTTAGGATCAAATTCACAAAAAACTTCTGAGTATTTTTCAAAAGCATTAGGCGAAGTTAATATTGTGCAAGAATCTATATCAGTAAGTACTAGCAAAAATACAAAAGGTGATGAAAAAGGTGGAACAAATGAAAGTGTTTCTAAAAACAAATTCTCAAGACCACTTATGACACCAGATGAACTTAAAAGATTACCAAATGATAATTGTATAATTTTAGAAAAGGGATTATTCCCAATACTTGCAGAAAAAGCATTCTACTTTAATGATTCTAAGAGTAAGGAACTTATGAAATACAAGGCGCATCATAATGAATATGAAGTAGATAGAGGACTTTGGAGAGAATTTGATGTAAATAGGAAAGGAAATGCAAGTCAAAAGAATGAAAGACTCGAAAAAACATTAGAAAAGTTTGATGACATAGAAAAAGATATTCTAGGAATGAATACTGAAAAGAAAAATACAGTAGAATCATTAGGAATTGAAGATCTGTTTAATTCAAAACCAAAAAGAAAAATAACAGACATTAAGATAGGCAAAGAAGAGAAGAAAAAAGAATCTAAGATAAAGCCAATAGTATTTGAAGAAGAAGCTTTTGAAGAAAACAATAATAATAATTTTAATAGCACAAATATAATTAAAACTAAGAATAGAGAAGTAGGAAATTATGTGCCACCTAGAGGTACAATAGATGACCTATTAGAAGAAGATATAGATTTTGGAAGTGAAGAAAATACAGAAAAAAAGAAAGAAAATGAAATAGATCCTAGAAAAAACTTAGACTTCGATGTTGCAAGAGAGATAGAAAAAAAGTTTGATGAGTTATTTGGATTTTTAGATTTTTCAGAAGATAATAGAGAAAAAGAATAATATGAATAGAAAACATCCACATTACAAAGATTAAATGTGGATGTTTTTATAAATTTATTATATATAAAAAGAAAGATAATAAATATTTTAAATTGAAAATACTTATTAAAAATGGTATGTTTATATATATAAAATAAAAAAATAAATATTAAAAGTCAAAATAAAAAATATTAAAATATTAAAAAAATATAAGGAAACAAAATGAAATTTATTCATATAGCAGATGTTCATCTAGACATGCCATTTAAATTACTTGGAAATTTAGGTGAAAAGAGAAGGCTTGAACAAATAGAAGCAATGCAAAAATTAATTGAATATATAAAAAAGAATAATATAGAGTATCTTTTCATAAGTGGTGATTTCTATGAACATGATTATATTAGAAATACAACTATCAAAACAATTATAGAAAATTTTTCTAATATACCAAATACAAAAATATACATTTCGCCTGGAAATCATGATCCATATATTAAAAATTCTGAATATGAAAAAAATACTTGGCCAAGCAATGTTCACATTTTTAAAAATTATGAAGTAATAGAAGAAGATAATGTAAATATCTATGGATACGGTTTTACAGATTTTTATGATAATGGTATTGATTTAAATGATATAGAAATACTTGAAAATGGTAAGAAAAACATATTTGTAATACATGGTGATTTAGCTTCTTCTGAAAGCTCAGAAGGTGTAGGAAATAATTATAATCCACTATATTTAAAAAAATTAAGTAGACTAGGATTTGATTATGTAGCATTAGGACATATTCATAAATCTAATTTTAAAAATGATAATCATGTATTATATCCAGGAAGCTTTCTAAGCTATAGGTTCAGTGACGATAATGCAGGGGCAATAGTAGGGGAATTTAAAAAAGGATATACATATACTTTTTCTGATAATCATAGAGAAGAAGGATTTAGATCAAATGAAGAAGAACAACTATATTTAAATCATATATCCTTTGATGATTCACCATTTTTAATTGAAGATATTGATATATCAGATGTTAATTCAAAAGAAGAATTGGTAGGGAAAATCAATAATTTGAAATTTAAAGAAAATTCATATATAAAATTAATAATTAAAGGAAATAAAAATTTTGAGTTTACTACAAATTACCTATTAGATAATATTAATAATTCAAATATTATAACTATAAAAGATGAGTCGAAAAACACAAGAAACTTAGAAGAAATAGCAACTGAAAATACTTTAAGAGGAATTTTTGTAAAAAAAGCGTTAGAAAAAATTACAGAAATTAAAGCAACAAGCAGTGATTATAAAAATGATCCAGAATATTTAAATATGTTAAAAGCTATAGAAATAGTATTAGATGAAATGGAGTAGAAATTGAAGATAGAAAAACTAAAAATAAATGGTTATGGACAATTAAGCAATAGGGAAATAAATTTAAGCCCGGGTATTAATGTAATAAAAGGGTATAATGAAGCTGGTAAGAGTACATTATTATCTTTTATTAGTTCTTCATTATATGGCATTGATAAGAATAAGAATGGACAAAGTATATCAGAATATAATAAGTATAAACCATGGAATAATACAAACTTTTCAGGAAGTATAGTATATAGATTAGATGATTCAAATGAATATGAAATATATAGAGATTTTAATAGTAAAAAAACAATAATTACTGATTCAAATTTAAATGATTTAACAAATGGATTTAAAACAACAAGAAAAGGCGTCGAAATATTAGAAGAACAAATAGGAATAGATAAAACAACTTTTAAAAATAGTAGTATTTCTTTTCAAAAATTAGTTGTACTAGATGATAAGGATAAGTCACAAATAATACAAAAAATGACTAATTTAGTAAGCACTGGTGAAGAAAATGTTTCATATACAAATATAGTTAAAAAATTATCAGATAGACAAGTAAAAGAAATAGGAAATAATAGAACTAAAAATAAACCTATAAATGAAATAGAAGAGGAATTGTTAAAATTACAAAAAAAGCAAGAAGAAATATTAGATTTAAAATATAAAAAAGATAATATAATTGAAGATAGAAAAAAGATACAAGATGAATTTTCAGAATTAGAAAAAAAGAAAAACTTTTTGACAGATGTAAGAGAGCATTTCTTGAAAGATGCAGATAAAAATAGAAATTTAGATATATATAATAATATAAAACAAAAGCAAGATATGATAATGGATAAAAAACAATTAAAAGCAGATACTATTACCATTCCTGCAATATATCCTAAATATAAAAAAGTATTTTTTGTTGAAAGCATAATTGCACTTATGTTAATTGTTGCATATTTTGCATATGAAATATTCTATAATAAAATAGTAGTTTCAAAACTTATACAAAAAAATAAAACATTAATTTTTGTACTTGGAATTATATTGGGGCTTGCGATTGCTATTGGTATCACATATATGATTGCAAATGTAAAAAGAAAAAAAGAAATGGAAAAATTAGAAAAATATAATAGAGAAATTGAAAAAGAAATATTAGTGCTTAGAAAAGATATTATGGATCTAGAAAAAGACCTAGAAAAAATGCAAAAAGGTTCAAGAGATAGTAATGATAGATTCTATAGGTTAATGAAAATAAAATACTTAGGCAAAATTGACAATGATTATTTAGAAGAAATAATAAATAAAAGGGCAGGTGAAATAGCTGTTGAAACTAAAAAAGTAGAGAATAAATATGAAACTGCAATTATTGATTTGAGTAAAATTGATGCAGAAAATAAGTTACTTGAAATATCAGAAAATAAGCTTGCAGAAGTTGTAGAAAGAAAAGAAAATTTAAATTCACAAAAGGAAGAATTAGAAAATTATAATAAGTCATTTGAAATAGCAAAAGAATTATTAGAACGATCATATAATGAAATGAAGGATAACTTAGGCCCAAGCTTTAACACAAGATTAAGTTATATAACTAAAAAGATAACAAATGGTAAATATAATGAAGTAAAGATAAATAGAAATCATGAAATAAAGGTTAAAACAGAATGGGGTGACATAATTGACTTATCACTTTTAAGTACTGGAACAATTGAACAAGTTAATTTAGCATTAAGACTTGCAATACTTGAACACATAACTTCAGAGAAGTTACCAATAATAGTAGATGAAGCTTTTGCTTTTTATGATGATCAAAGATTATGTAACACAATAAAATTTTTAAGTAATGAATATAAGGATAGACAAATAATATTATTTACTTGTTCAAATAGAGAAATGGAATCAGTTGACAAGATGGATATTGATGTAAATTATATTAGCATATAATTAAAAATAAAAATTAAATTTAATAATAAAAGAATATAAATTAAAATTAAAAAACTAATAATAAACTGTATATACAAAGCAATTACGTTAAATGTAGTTGCTTTTATTATTAATAATATATGTTTAAAAATTATGATATATATTATATAATTTAAGTTATTAAAGTAATAATAATTAAGTGAAAAAATAAAGAAAAGATAAAGGAAAGAATATGAAAGAAAAATGTGCTATAGTCACTGGGGCACAAGGAGATATAGCAACTGAGATAATTGTATACCTATTAAATAACAATATTAAGGTATATGGGATAACAACACATGATGTGTCAGAAAATTATATAGAAAAAATTAGAGAAAAATTAAATAAAGAAAGCATTGAAAATTTAGGAAATCTTATAGTTTTTAAGATGGAATCTTTAGAAGATTCTGAGATTAAAAAAATAATAGAAAAAATATCAGAAGAAAACGTGATTACAAAATTAATAATTACACATGCAAAAAGTGATAATAAGATACTTTTAGATTGCACAGATGCGTATGTACAAGAGGTAATCGATGTAAATTTAAAAAGTTATATTTCTTTTACTAAAAATGTAATTTCTTCAATGTTAAAAGAAGATATTAATATAAAAAAAGATATTATAATGATAACTTCTATTTGGGGATTAAAAGGTGCAGCAAATGAAAGTATTTATTCAATGACAAAAGGTGGATTAGAAGCTTTTTCAAAATCAGTTGCAAAAGAATATTCTAAAATGAATATAATGGTAAATACTATAGCACCAGGATATATAGATACTAAAATGAATAATTATAGTAAAGAAGTAGTAGATGAAATTATTGAAGAAATTCCATTAGGAAGAATAGGAAAAACAAAAGATATTATTCCTGCAATTAAATACATTTTTGAATCAGAATATATAACAGGAGAGACAATAAAAGTAACAGGTGGATGGTACAATTAAATGACAAAAGCAGAAAGAGAATTAAAATTACAAGAAAAATTAGAAGAGCTAAAAAACTATGACTTAAAAGAAAATAAAAGAGTGTTAGGAATAGACGAAGCAGGAAGAGGACCACTTGCAGGGCCGGTAGTTGTAGCAGGTGTAATAATGAAAAATGATTCTAAATTACTTGGTGTAAGAGATTCTAAAAAAATATCTGAAAAATTAAGAGAAGAACTATATGATAAGATAATTGAAGAAGCAGAAGGCTACTATATTGCATTTAGAGATAATGAACAAATAGATGAGGTTAATATACTACAAGCTACAAAAGACGCAACAGAGGAGATTATATATAATTTAAAAGATAAAACTAACATGGTTTTTTTAGATGCATTAAATGGAATAAATACATTTGGAATAGAAAGTAAAAGTATTATAAAAGGGGATGATACATCATATGCAATATCATGTGCTTCCATACTTGCAAAAGTTACAAGAGATAGAATAATGAAAGAATATGATAAAATATATCCTGAATATGATTTTGCCAAACATAAAGGTTATGGAACAAAAGCACATTATGAAGCAATATTTGAAAATGGAATAAGTAAAATACATAGAAAAAGTTTTTTGAAAAATTTAGAAAATCATAAGAAAAAATAATAGGAGATACTATGAATATAATAGAAATTATAGACAAAAAAGCAAAAGGAGAAAAAATAACACAAGAAGAAATTAATTTTTTTATTGATGGCTATACAAATAATGAAATAAAAGATTATCAGGCAGCAGCACTTGTTATGGCAATTAAAATAAATGGCATGCAAGAAGACGAAGTATATTACTTGACTAAAGCAATGGTAGAAAGTGGTGAAACTTTAGATTTAAAAGATATATCTAATGAAATATATGATAAGCATAGTACTGGTGGAGTAGGAGACAAGATAACTATTGTACTTATTCCAATAATGGCATCACTTGGATATAATGTGGCTAAAATGAGTGGAAGAGGATTAGGCTATACTGGAGGAACTGCAGATAAGTTTGCATCAATACCTGGTTTTGATATGTATATATCGGAAGAATATTTTAAAGAAAGCATTAAAAAAATAGGTGTAGCTATAATGACAACTAGCAAAAATCTAGTACCAGCAGATAAGAAAATATATGAACTTCGAGATACTATTGCTTGCACTGAGTCTATACCGCTTATAGCATCTAGTATAATGAGTAAGAAGATTGCAGCAGGTGCAAATAATATTATATTAGATGTTACATATGGAAGTGGTGCATTTATGAAAACTAAAGAGATGGCAGAGAAACTAAAAGATGAAATGGAAAAATTAGGAAAAAATTATGGATTAAATGTACAAAGTGCAATAACTAATATGGATACACCACTTGGATATAATGTAGGAAATAGTTTAGAAGTAAAAGAAGGGATAGATTACCTATCTGGAAAAGAAAATGAAGAAGTTGA
>CABTXJ010000028.1 GCA_902488785.1 uncultured Eubacteriales bacterium
TGAAAAAGATGAAGAAGCTAAGAAAATAGCAATAGATAATTTCAAAAAATTAGAAGAAGGTGACGAAGAAGTAACAAGAATTTGGAAAAAGTTTGTTGATCTATCACTTAAAGAATTTAATAGGATATATGATTATCTAGGAGTTACATTTGATATGTACAAAGGAGAAGCATCATATTCTAAAGATATGCCAAAAGTAGTTGAAATGCTTAAAGAAAAAGGATTACTTAAAGAATCAAATGGTCTTCAAATAGTTGACTTAGAAGATGATGGCTTAGGAATAGTTGTTATACAAAAAGGAAACGGATCTAGTATGTATGTAACTAGAGATATTGCTACATTCCTATATAGGATAAAAGAATTTGATTTTGATAAAGCACTATATGTAGTTGGATCAGAACAAATACAATACTTTAAACAAGTGTTTAAAATAATGGAAAAAATGGGAGTAGACAAAAAATATACAGATGGTGCAAAACATATTGCTTATGGATTAATTAGTTTGCCAGAAGGTAAGATGTCTACAAGACGTGGAAATGTAATAAAAGTTGAAGCATTACTTAAAGAAGCAATAAAAAGAGTTAAAGATAAGCTAGATGAAAAAAATGATTTAACTGAAGAAGAAAAAGAAAAAGTTGCAAAACAAGTAGGAATTGGAGCAGTTAAGTTTTCAAATCTATCTAATCAATTAATTAAGGATCAAGTATTTGTTTGGGATAATGTATTAGATTATGCAGGAGATTCAGGACCATATGTACAATATACTAACGCAAGAATACAAAGTGTATTAAGAGAATATAATAATAGATATGAAGAAGAAAAAGATATATTAAATAATTTAAATGATGTAATTAGAAATCTTGATAAAAATAATTTTGAAAATGAATATGTATTTAACTTAGTTAAGAAACTTTCAGAGTTTAAAGATGTGGTAATAGAAACAGCTAAAAAATATGAGACATATATTTTAACAAATTACTTAATAGAACTTTCTAAATTATTTAATCAATATTATAATAATAACAAGATATTAATAGACGATGAAGATAAAAGAAAATTAGGTATTATCTTATGCAAAAGTACAAGCAATGTGTTAACAAAAGGTATGGAATTACTTGGAATTGAAATGCCAGATAAGATGTAATTTATATTAAAGGAGAAATATATGAGCGAAGAAAAAGAAAAAAATGGTGGAAATCAAGAATCTCTAAGAGAAAAATATGGTATTTCTGATTCTTTAAGGCGCCTTATGCATGATACGAATTCTCATATAGAAAAAGAAGAAAAGAAAAATGAAGAATATAATATAGATAAAAGTATAGAAAATATTGTAAATTATAATACTGGAAATATATATTCTAAGACAAATGATAAAGAAACAAGAAAAGAAAATATAACTAATATAGGTGATAGAATAGTTCCTGTAGATAGTGAAGATGAAAAAGTCAAAAAATATGTATGGGACAATAATCTTGAAGATAGAGAAAAAGCAAAAGAAGAAACAAAAAACTTTTTTGAAAACCAAAATATATCAAGAGGAAAAGATATATATACGAGGAATTTGAAAATGTCTGAAGATCAAAAAGCAGCACTTGATGCATTTTTCTCAAATAATGATGAAACAGAATATGATAATAAGAAAAATAGTAAAAAAAATAGAAAAGAAAAAGTATCACAAAATTCTATTCCATATACTCCAAAAGAATATGGTAGAGAAATAGGTGATGATAAAAGAAAAAGTAAAATAAAAGAAAAAGAAGAAAAAAACATAAATAAAATAGATGAAAAATTAGAAAAAGATATTGAAGAAAATATTGAAAATAAAGAATTATTTGATTATTCAAACACTAAAATAGATAGCAAAACAAATATAATAGAACTTGCAAAACTTGCAGAAGAAGAGAGAAAACAAGAATTAAAAAATGGAAAATTTGGTGAAATTGATTCAAATGAAAGTGAAGTTGCAGATACAAATTCTAAATTATCTGGATTAGGATTTCAAATTGATGAAGAAAGGTTAAATAATATTTCAACTAATATTTATGAAGATGATACTGAAATGGAAATAGAAGAAAGTAATTCGAAATTTATTGGACTAATTATACTTGAAGTAATTATTATATTAGCACTATTAGGATATGGTTATATGATGATTAAAAGACCAGATCTATTAAAACATTTTTCTTTCATAAAACAAGTAGAAAATGTTGGAAATATAAAAGATTTAAAAAGTGTATACACATTAGATATTGAAAAAATAAATCTTAAAATAGGTGTAAGAAAAAATGAAGAAAACAATATTGAACAGCACCCAGTTATACTAAATAGTGGAAATGTAGAGGATAATATTATAATTGCAGCACATAACAAAGATGGACTTTTTAAAGATATATCAAAGCTTGAGACAGGTGATAAGATTAAACTTAAAAATAAGAATATAGAAAATACATATAGTGTTATAAAACAAAAAACTGCAAAACCAACAGAAATAGAAGAACTCAAAAAACTAAAAAAAGACCAGTTAATTTTAATGACATGCACAGACGATGACGATAAGAGATTAATAGTAATTGCAGAAAAGACTAAGATAGCGGCAGACAATACAAAAATAAATAGTACAAATGAGTAAAAATTAATTAAAAATCAATTAGAGATTAATTGAAGTAATGGAGAATATAATTGAAAAAATATAATAAGATAAATAACAAAATAATTAAATATTTGGTTGCTATATTACTTTTAATAATTATGAATGTTAATGTATATGCTATAGAAATCAAAGGTGATGAGAATGTATATATTATGCCAGGCGAAAGCAAAAAAATTATGTATGAAGCAGAAAATGGAAAACATATACAAATAACAGAGCCTAAAGTAGATAAAGATGGATTAGATATTGTTGGATATAAGATAAAAAAAGATAATACAAATCAAGTAGAGCTAGAAATAATTGCAAAAAAGCCAGGCGTATATGAATTAAGTATTCCAATACTATATGCAGATAGTACAAAAATACAGGATAAAGCAGAAGTAACATATAAAAAATTAGTAGTAGAAGTACCAAGTAAAGTGAAAAATCCAGAAGCAGGGAAAAAAGTAGAAGTTAAAAATAAGCTAGAAGCAAAACAAGATGTAAATATTAGAAGTGAAGCAACAGCTGCAAGTACAAATTTAGGTAAACTAAGAAAAGGTGAGCAAGTAGAAAAAACAGGTGAAAGCAAAAACGGATTTGATAAGGTAATATGGAATGGAAAAACTGTATATATAGCAGATAGATATTTGAAAAAACCAGAAGCAAAACAAGAACCTGAAGAAGTTGAAGTAAAGCAAGAAGATATAGATCAAAAACTTGCAGAAAATAAGCAAAAAAAAGAAGCAGAAGAAATAAAAGAATTAAAAGAAGATATACCAGTTATGCCAAACGTTGGTGATCAGAAAAATTATATTCCATTTGCAATTTTTGGAATATCATGTATAATGCTTGTGTCATATATTTTGTATATTAAGAATAAAAATAATAAGAATAATATAGACAATATATTATAATAACGGGGGAATATTATAATATATAAATATAAAAAAATATAAAAAATATAAAATATAATATCTAAAAGTATGGGGAAAAGCCATACTTTTTTTGTTTGAAAAATTTAAATTATGAAATACAAAACAAGCAAAGAAAAGAAAAGAAAATAAAACAAAAAAATAAAATTAAATAAAGTAAGGAGAAAGGAATGATATGAAAGAAAAAATAGAAATAAAATACATATATGCAAGTTTAGTAAAATGTAGGAAAGAAGATAAGAGCAATTATATTAGAAAAATAGTAGATATGAAAATGACAGAAAAAGAAAAAATAGATTATTTAATATATATGATGTGTGATTCATATGTGGACGAAAATATATTAAAACAAAGTCACGATATATATGAAGATTGTATAAAAAATAATAATAATATAATAGGGTGTTTTAATAAAAAGTATAATGAAAAATTATTATTTCTTTATGAAATACCTATTTGTATATACTATGTTGGAAATATATCATATTTAAATACAGATGATAATTATATAGCATTAGTTGGATCAAGAACGCCTACTAAATATAGTAAATTAGTATGTAGTGATATTACAGATAGGATTTCTAAAAATAATGTGATAGTAAGTGGACTTGCAAAAGGAATAGATGCACTTTCACATAAAATAGCCTTAAAAAATAATGGTAAAATTATAGCTGTAATTGGTTCTGGAATTTCTGAAAAAACATTTTATCCAAAAGAAAATTATATGTTACTTAAAAAGATAATAGAAAATAATGGGCTAATATTATCTGAATATCCACCAATGATATCTGCTACAAGGTATACGTTCCCAAATAGGAATAGGATAATTGCAGCAATTGCAGATGATGTAATAATAATACAGGCAAAACTTGTAAGTGGGTCAATGCATACAGCAAATTTTGCATTAGAACTTGGTAAAAATATATATGTTCCAACATCACAATTATATGATGAAACATATAGTGGATCACATAGGTTATTTGCAGATGGAGCAATGCCAATTACTGATTTAGAGGAATTATATGGAATGTGTTAAATTGACGAAAACGCAAAAGTCATATATAATAACATAACATACAAGAAATATGTAGAAGTGTTAGAGATTTAATAATAGTAATTAGCAAGTGATAATTACTAAAAGTAATAGGAGGACTATATGTATAAGATGGCACTAAATAGAAATGAAATCAATGCAATTGCAAAACTTTTTTGTGAATATAATAATTATTCAAATGCAAATTATAAAAAGATGTTAATTGAGGAATTAAAAGATTCAAGTTATATATTAGAAGATAATAATATAACAAGACTTAAAAAAGAAGTTCTAAGATTATTAAAATTGTATAATATTACTGAAAAAAGAATGCTTTCAATATATATTGATAGATATACAAAAGAAAATATTAATACAATACTAGAAGAGATAGTATTTAATATATCTGATTCAAAATATATTGAAGAAATTATATCAGAGTTAAATATATTGGCGTTAAATTCAGATATATTAAAAGAAATGCTAGGAAAAAGTACTAATTTTAAAATAACAACATCAAAAGAAGAAAAATCTAAAGCTGATAAAGTTAAAAATTACATAATTGGTAATTTAAATGGTAAAAGTAATATTAGCGCTAATGAGTTTATTAATAAGTTACAAGAAGCACTTTTAAAGTATAAGGATTTGGATATTAAATCTTTCAGAAGCAGAATGTACTTAGATGATATATTAAATGTTATAGTTGATATAGAAAAGGCACTATTATTACTATATGTAAGAATGGATGAATTTAATTATCAAATTTAAATTATAATTATATTACAATAAAATTAAAATATAATTATAATATAATAAATGTGTGATAAAAAATTTGTTTAAATAATTAAAAATTAAAAAAGTAATTAAAAAAGTTAAAGGAAGCATATGCTTCCTTTTTACTTTGGATTGAAAAAATTAAATTAAAATAAAGCATATATACTAAATAATTAAGATAATGCTAAAAAGATAATTAAAAAATATAATAATATTGTATATTACATATAATTATTATAGAATAAATATAAATTGAATTGTATACAAAAGATAGGAAGTGTTATGGATAAAAAAGATAATATAATAAATAAAAGAGTAAAAGAAAAAAATAATAAAAAATTAAGTGTAATAATTATTACTATGTTAATAGTAATATTAATTGCATGTGTGATATGTGGTTCATTAGTTTTGAAAAAACTATATGTAGATGAACGACCTGCTGATAACTTAATAGGGAAAGCAGAAAAAGAATATTTAAGAGAATTAGACAATAAAAAAGAAAATGATGATAACTAGAAAGGAATTATAATGGAATTATACAAACCAAAAGAAAGTGTTATTGAAAAATATGTATATGATAAAAATAAAAAATTAAGTGAAGTGATTAAAGATACAGGAATAATAGAAATTTCTGGTGACCTTGATATATTTGTAAAAGGAATACACTCAGATTCAAGAAAAATAAAAGAAGGGTATATATTTTTTGCAATAAATGGATTCACACAAAAAGGATCAGCATTTATAGAAAGCGCTGTAAAAAATGGAGCAAAAGCTATAATATGTGAAAAAGAAGAAAATGTAGAAGAAATATCTAAAAAATATAATGTAGTAGCATGTTCAAGTGAAAATGTAAGAAGAACACTTGCATTATGTGCAAAAAATTACTATGATGATCCATCTAAAGATATGTATGTAATAGGTATAACAGGAACAAAAGGTAAATCTACTACAACTTCTTTGATAAGAGATATATTAGTTAAGGATAAGAAAAAGACATTACTTGTAGGAAGCATTGGTGGATATCTAAATTATGAAAAAATATCTAATAATACTAGAACAACTCCAGAAAGTTTTGAAATATTTGAGATGCTTTCATATGCAAGAGAAAATGGAGCAAAATATGCAGTATTAGAAGTATCATCACAATCAATGATAACAGAAAGAGTAACTGGTATATCTTTTGATATCACAGGATTTACAAATTTTTCTGAAGATCATATAAGCGAAATAGAACACCCAAATATAGAAGCATATTTTAAAGCTAAAACAGATGCTGTATTACTTGCTAAAAAGAATATATTAAATGCAGATGATGAAATGGTGATTTCACTTAAAAATATGTTAGAAAAAAGAGGAAATGCTGTAATTACAACAGGAATAGAAAATGACGCAAATGTATTTGCAGATAATATTACTTTAGAAAAAGATAAAAGCAATTTTGATATTTCAATTACAGGAAAAGAAATAGAAGAATATGCAATAGGTATACAATTATCAATACCAGGAATGTTTAATATATATAATTGCCTTATGGCAACAGCTGTTGCAAATGAAATTGGAATAGATACAGATATAATAGCTGAAACTTTTGAAAATGTTAAAGTTATGGGTAGGTTAGAACCAGTAGAAAATGACTTAGGCCTTACTATATTATTAGACTACGCGCACACTGCAAATTCATTAGAGAATGTATTAAAGACAATTAAGCCAAATGTAAGAGGTAAATTAATATGTGCATGGGGTGTAGGAGGTAATAGAGATAAAGAAAAAAGACCAATAATGGGAAGAATATCTGGTAAATATGCAGATTACACAATACTTATGTCAGATCAGGTAAGAAATGAAGATCCGCTTAAAATATTACAAGATATAGAAAAGGGATTAAAAGAAGTAACTAATAATTATGAAATAATAGTAGATAGAAGAGAAGGAATAAAAAAGGCGATACAAATGGCTACAAAAGAAGACGTAATAGTGATACCTGGATTTGGACATGATATGTATCAAGAAATAGCTGGAGTAAAATATTATTTTAATGAAAGAGAAGTTATAAGAGATATTATATCTAATATGAAAGGAAAATAATTTGAAAAAAGATAGAAAAGACAGTAATAAAAATAACAAAGAAAATAGAAAAAAAGAAAAAATAGAAAAAACAAATGAAAAGAAAAGTATCACAATGTATGAACTTAAAAGCATGTTACCAAAAGAAGGAAATTTTACAATGTATAAAAAGGATGAATTTGAAGAAGAAGATGATCCAGAACTTTTAAGTATAATAAACGATTTGATAGAAGAACAAGAAGAAGAACTAAAAGAATTTAATAATTCTATTAAAAGAGAATGTAAAAATGGTAAAAAATTTGAAAAGCAAAAAAAAGAAAAAAATTTAGAAAATATAGTATTATATGAAAAACTTGAAAAAGATCTAAAAAATATAGAATATGATAATGAACTTATAGAAAAATTAATTAAATTAGGTGATCCATATTTTGCAATACAAGTTTTATTAGGCGTAGAAGGTTATAGTAAAAAGGATATATTAAAAAAAGAGTTCTTAGAAAATATATATGAATACTTGGATGATTTAAAAGGAGAATAGATGAGAAATAGTAAATGGAATAATACATTTGAAGATTCATTTCTACATGCAAGTGAAGGATTAGATAATGCTATACATAATGAAGATAATTTAAAATTAGAAATTATAATTGCAATAATTACTCTTTTACTTTCATTATTTTTTAAGGTTACAAAAGGAGAGTTAATAATTATAATATTTTCTATAGCACTTGTTATGGTTACAGAATTAATTAATACAAGCATTGAAGCAGCAGTTAATACTTCAACTAAGCATTATGACAAAAATGCAAAATATGCAAAGGATTTAGCGGCAGGTTCTGTAATATTTGCAACATCATTTGCTGGAATTTGTGGATACTTAATATTTGCAGACAAAATTCATACAATTATTAAAAGTTTGATAGAAAGTAATAATACAAATATACTTATAGGTGGAGCACTAGTAGTATTAGTACCTGTTTTAGTAGCTTTTTCTATGTTAATTAAAAAGAAAAATGGAATAAGTATAATGTCTACACTAATTACAATAGCTCTTTTTGTAAGCACAGCAGTTTCAAATATGAAAATATTTTTAGTTTCACTAATATTATTACTTATAACAATATTATTACATAGGAAGTCACCTAAAAAAGATACAATAAACTATGTTATAAGAATGTATACAGGGGTTGCATTTGCTATATTACTATTATGCTTTTATTTAATATATATATGTATATTACATTAATTACATTAATTAAATTATTATACATATATTGAAATTTTAATATTTAAAAATTACAATTTAGTTAAATAGTATATATAGTAAAATAGTTAAATATTTTATAAATAGTATTTAAATAAAGGAGAATGTATGAAAAAAGTTTTTAAAATACTTTTAGTAATAATAATATTATTAGCACTAGCTTGTGGAGGTTATTACTATTACAAGGTATATATGGGAAACAAAGGAAATGAAAAAGCAGAAGTAGAAAA